>CAZQAF010000022.1:0-43097 GCA_964591175.1 uncultured Desulfobacteraceae bacterium
CGACGTTGAACTTGCATCCGGGTGCAAAGCACCCGGTTTGTCTTGCAAGAATCACTCTGCGGGCATCCATTACGATGATGCCGGATCAATTTTCTTTGGTTTTGGGCTTGAGTTTGAAGTCAGGGGCCAGGGAGTTGTTCACAACAATGGCCTGGGCGTTTCGCAATTTGAAAACGCCGGTGCTTACAATGATTTCGCCTTCTTTCAATCCGGAGGTAATGGCAACAAAATCACCGCGTTTCTTTCCGAGTCGCACAAACTGCTGGCGTACGATCTTGCCCGGCCGTCCGGTTTTTTCATTATTGTTTTCCTCCACGATAAACACCGAGTCGCCGTAAGGCGCGTAAAGCACGGCCGTGGCCGGGATAGGGAGCACTTTTTCCCGAGCCGGCAACACCACGGCAACGTTGACGAACATGCCGGGACGGAGCTGTTCTTCGAGATTGGCCGCCGTCGCCTGAACCCGAATGCTCCGTGTGGCGGCGTCTACGGAAGAGTTGATCGCCGTGATTTTGCCCTCGATCGTCCGGCCGGGAAGTGCATCGGTCGTCATTCGCACGACAAGCCCCTGTCGGATTTGTGCGAGTTCCTGCTGCGGCAGGGAAAAATTGACAAAAATCGGATCAAAAGACTGGAGAGAAACAATGGCATCTCCTTCATTGAGGGCCTGACCCAGATTGATCAAGCGGATGCCGAGCCGGCCGGCAAAGGGCGCCCGGATGGTTTTTTTGGCAATGGTTGCTCGGATATTGTCGACCTGGGCGGCGGCTTGTTTGTATTGTGCATCGGCGTTATCATATTGGGATTGCGAAACGGTTTTTTCGGTGAGCAGTTTACGGGTACGGTCGAGCGTGATCTTGGCGAGTGTCACAGCAGCTTCCGCCGCTTGAAGCTGAGCGGTCTCCGATGAGATATCCTGCTGCACCAGAAGGTCGCCGGGCTGCACCATGGCGCCGGGATCGAAAGCGATTTTCTCCACCTTTCCTTTCAGTTCAGCGGTCACCATTACCCCTTGAACGGCTTCGAGTGATCCCACGGAAGTCAACAAGGACTCCCACAAATCCGGGCGTACCTCAAAGGTCGTAACCGTCTCGGATGGGGGCACAAACTGTTTCCCATAGGCGATCATCCGAAAGATCTGCAACCCTTTGATGCCCCCTAAAATACCGATCAACACAACCAAACCGACGATGGTAAAGATAACACGATTTTTCATATGCCTGGATACTTGAAATGATAAGCAATTGCTTTTAAACTGCTTAAAGAGAAATCGATCCTTGAAGCCTTAAAACCGACAAAGTTTACCTTATCTACTAATAGGCATGTTGTCAATGCCAAGAAAGCTGGAATCACGATTCCGGATCGAAGCGTGTTAAGATATAAGTTTATCTTGTTTTTGCAAAACCGGTTTTCTCCGGCCATGTGGGATCTTCGATGGATTCGGACGGGGTTACTCTTTAACCTTTTGAGCGCGATTTTGGATATAAGCATCACGAATGGCGGAATATGGATCGATGGCGGATTCCTTGAGCGCTTCGTAATCTCCGATATGAAACGAGGCGGTGTTCACTTTTTTGAAGGCGGTGATTTCGAATGCCGCTTCGGTCGGTTGGACATAGGCCATCGGATTTAGGAACTGATCGCCGGCCAACCCCACGGTATCGCGCAGCGTGGACGGTCCTATAAGCGGCCATACGATATAGAACCCGTTGCCAATGCCATATGCGCCTAGCGTCTGGCCGAGATCCTCATCTTTGGCTTTCAGTTGAGGATAATTATGAGCGGGATCTGCAAAACCCAGCATCCCTGCCGTACTGTTTATGACAAACCGTGTCACTTCAGTACCGGCAGAATTAAATTTACCCTGGAGCACGCAGTTTACCAAACGGACCGGCATGATCAGGTTGTCGAAAAAATTTTTCACAGCGAGTCTGAGGGGCACCGGCACCACGTATTTGTATCCTTTGGTCACCGGTTTGAGTACCCAAAAATAAAATTTATCGTTGAAGTGATACATGGCGCGGTTAAAGGGCGCTATGGGGTCTGCCACATGAACGGTGCCTGCCTTTGCCTCTGCATAGAGCGTGTCAAGATCTTCATTTGAAAGACCGGGCGTCTTATTTTTATCCTCCGGCGGTTTCTGGTCCTCCGACACAGAAGGCGGATCATTGTGTTGTGGTGAAGATGCGGTTAATGATGCAACAGAGGGCGTCATCGTGCTGTTATGAGCACACCCGGTTGTAAAAACAGTCAGCACAATCGATGCAATCAATACACATCTCATTTTTTTTCGACGCCTTCTTCTTTTTTCTGTTGTTCAACCTTTTTTTTCAGCACTGAGATCAGATCTTCGATGGAAGAATTGGTCAGAAATCTTTCGAATTGATTCCGGTAGTTTCCCAAAAGACTCACGCCCTCGACAAATACATTGAAAATTTTCCAGTGCCCGTCCTGCAACCACATGCTGTAATCCACCGGCGTTTCAACCGAGTCCCTTTTTATTTTGGTCATCACCCGGGCTTTGGATTTGGTGAACATTTCCTGTTTCAGAAACACCACTGTTTCATTATGATATTCACTTTGTATCTTTTTAAAATAGATGTTCCCGATAAATTCGGTAAACACATCGGTGAATTCTTCTCGCTGCTTGGGCGTAAATTCGGACCAGCGGTAACGGCTGATAGTCCCTCTGGCGATCGCCTTGAAGTCGAAAATTTGTCGGGCGCTTTCCCACATTTTTTCCCGCTGCAGCTCTTTTTTGGAGGCAGCCTTATACCGGGGATCTCTCAGAATCTTAACGATCTGGTCTATGGGCCCCTTGAGTTCATCCATAGGTTGAGCGGCATGGGCCAAATGGGTCATTCCGAAAATAATGAGGATTAATGCCCAACATGTTGTTTTTATATTCATTTCGCGCCTCCGAACACATATTTGCTGATCAATGATTCTAAATCTACGGCTGATTCGGTCTCTGTGATCAGACCACCGGGTTTGAGAAGCCTTTCCGAGTTTCCCGGGACAAGTTCGATATATTTATCTCCAATTAACCCCGAGGTTTTAACCGAGGCAATGACATCGTCGGACAACTTCAGGTCTTTTTGTATTTTCAACTCGACCACGGCAACGAGTCTTTTCGGATCCAATTTGATTGAATCAACCCTTCCGACATGGACACCCGCCAGTTCAACATGCGCGCCGGCGATCAAACCAGATACCGATTGAAACCGGGCATATAGAGGATAATATTTATCTCCTGCCCACTCCATTTTCCCGAGACGGATGGAAAGGTACCCCACACATATGATCCCGATGACGATAAAAATGCCGACCGCCGCTTCAATGGATGTTTTCTTCATTTAAACTCCTTTTAATTCGGTCAACAGACCTTGAATTCATAAAACATGTTTTGCATCAAATAGGTCTGTGATAACATTTTTTCATATGACAACTCCTTCTGTCCTTCCGTAAAGCTTGCGCTGATGGAAAGACAGAAACCAGGGTGAGGCATTAAACCAAAAATATCTTTCCCTTTCATTTGTTCGGCCAGCTTTTCACATAACGCGTGCGTCTGTTCTTTATTGGTATTCGGCAGCAACAGGATGATTTTGTTCAAACCGAACCGATAACACGTATCAGTAAGGCGAGTTAGGATTTGCAACTCATTGGCCAAATTTGTGATGATGGTAATACCTGCCGTTGGTCCAAATTTTTCATTGATCTCATTTAAGTTTTCAACAGCGAAAATGATGATGGAAAAAGTGGTATCATACAGCTGAAGCCGGGCCATTTCTTCTTTTATCCTTTTTTCTCCCTGATAATGACTTTCAATTCCGGAGATTTTTTCATGACCGCGTTCCAGGCCGTGGATAAAATTCTGCACCACAGGGTCCGGAGTTTGCTGAATCATTTCAGGACTTCCTTCAAACACGATTCTACCTTCTTCCAGCATCGCCACCCGCTGAGAAATGTAAAAGATATCCGGAATCTCGTGGCTCACCACCACGCCCGTAAAACCAAATTGCTTTTGATAATCGGAGATCATCTTGTGTACCGCATTTTTTCGTATGGGGTCCAACCCGGTTGTCGGTTCGTCGAAAAGTACGATTTCCGGATCGGTTACCAAGGCCCTGGCAAGCGCCACCCGTTTTTTCATCCCTCCGGAAAGCTGAGAAGGATATTTGTCGTCGACTTCCTGAAGGTCCAACTGACCCATTTTCTTTCGGACGAGATTGGCTATCTCCGACTTTTTAAAAGAAGTTTTTTCTTTTAATGGAAGGGCGATGTTTTCGAATACGGTGATGGAATCGAACAACGCCGTGCCCTGGAAAACATAGCTGAAATTTCTTTTGAAGACTTTTTTTTCCGCTTTCTGCATTTCCGACAGCGGGCGACCTCGAAACAGAATTTTTCCGGAATCCGGTTCCATAAGACCGATAATATGTTTCAGCAAAACACTTTTCCCCCCCCCGCTTTTGCCGATAATGGTCGTGACCTGCCCTTCGAAAATACTCAGATCCGTACCAATAAGAACTTTATTGTCACCGAACGTCTTATAAACGTCTGACAGTTGGATCAGTGGAAGTTCCATTTTTGCCCTAAATTAAAAAAGATGTCATTACATAGTCGACGATCAGCACGAGGACACTTGAGATGACTACCGCGGAAGTAGTGGAAAGACTGACCCCCTTAGCGCCAAACCCTTCTGACCGCATGTGCGTATAATATCCCTGAAAACAGCAAATTGTAACTACAACTACCGCAAACGCCAACGACTTGTAAAATCCGCCGGCAATATCTTTCATCAAAACGCTCGTTTGTGCTCTGTAAAAATAGATGGCAGGATCGATACCGAGTAACACGGAGCCGGTCATATATCCTCCGAAAATGCCGATGACATCAAAAATGGCCGTGAGGAGGGGAAAACTGATCAGTGCGGCGGCGATTCTCGGGCTGATGAGAAACCGCAAGGGATTGATATCCATGGTTTCGAGAGCATCTATCTGCTCGGATATACGCATAATCCCGATTTCCGCCGCCATTGCCGAACCCGCTCGGCCGATGACCATAATGGCGCTGAGAACCGGACCCAGTTCCCGAATTAAGGACAGCGTGACAGCCGCGCCAAGCAATCCCTCGGAACCGAATTTCACGAGGGTGTAATACCCCTGAAGACCCAGAACCATCCCGGTAAACGCTCCGGTTAGACATATGACCAGCAGGGATTTTGTGCCGATAAAGTAAAGCTGTTCTATGATTTTGGATATCTGCAGCGGAAGCGAAAAAATAAGCAGAAAACCTTTGACAAAAAAAATCGCGATTCTTCCCAATTCCCGGATAATAAAAATGGTCCACCTTCCAAGGGCCAAGACAGGAAGGCGTGCGATTGTAAGGGTGTTTTGTTCAGTCTTTTTCACTATAAACAGTTAGTTGCAATATACAGGTATTATATTTGTGAAATTAAAATCGATGATTTCGTAAAAGGCAATACATCAGCGTTTTTGCAAAAGGGTATGCATTTGTGAATACATTGTAAAGATACCACACATATTTCCGATTACACATAATCGTCAAACTTATCGCTATGGGTTGTCAATATCTTTTTAAATAAATTGAAAAAAATATTTAATATAGCATATGTTAAGGTAAAATGAAGCGTTTATGTGTAAGGGATGCTTGACGGATAATTAAAGGTGTCATATTCATAGCTGTTGTTTTTGTTTATAATAATTATTGAACAAAAAAAATCAAGTTGGATCCGTGATCGATAAATTTTTGAGTTTTCAAAAAAGCGCATCAACCGTGATGAAAAATTTTAAGCACTCAATACGTTTATGTCTGTTTGTCATGATCGTTTTATTCGGTCTGGCTTCGATGTCTCGGGCGGCGGTACCCAGGGGCTTGGGAAACAAACAAAGCCCTGCCGCGGTGAACTCGCAGAAACCATTGCCCGAAATCGATCCCGCCAACATCGCGCTGAAGCTCAAAGATGTCAAAAACCGGTTGGCGGAATCAGAAGCTTCGGAAAACGAACAAACCACCCATCAATTGGGAATAACGCTTTCCCAGCTACAGGAGCGCACATCAAAGCTTCGGGAATTGGACAGCGTCTATCAGCGACTCTTAACCGCCTTAAAGAAAAAGAAAATTTTGGAAAAAGAAGCGGCGCTTTTGCAAGAGAAAGAAAAAAACCAGCAGCAGATATCTCTTTCTAAAAATCCGCCGTACTCTTTGAGTTTTTATGACACGATTCTTGATAAATTGATTTCCGACGACAATCGGAAAGAGACCGCTGTTTTGGGAGCCCGGTTGGCGGATAAGGCTTTGGAGGATGCAAGATCGAAGCTGGATGAAAGCAGGCAAACTTTACGAAAACGCAAAGAAGAACTGTCGGCAATAGAACCCGCGAAAGCTGCTTCGAAATTGAAGTGGGCTTATGCCCAGGCGCAACTGGCATTGGAAATTTCCCAGGCTGTTTTCGATTTGCAAAGGGAAACCCGGCAGAATCTTTCGGTTGAGGTTCGTCTTTCCAAGCAATATTCAGCTGTTACGCAGCAAAGCCTCATTTGGGTCAGGAAAAACCTGCATTTTGACAACGCCGACCTGCAAAAACAGATCGAAGCCATCAATCGAAACAGGGATGAACTTCAAAAGCGACTGAAAGATCAACTCGGCAAACAGGTGAAAGTGGAAAGTGTCTGGCTTCATGCCCAGGAAAGACTTGCCAATGCCCGAAATAAAAAAGGGATTGCATTGGCCAAGGCCGGTTTAGAGGCTGCTGATGCCGAGCGCGAAGCCTCCCAACGACTGCTGGAACAGTCAGAGGATATGCTGAACCTTTTCAATCAACAGGAACACGTGTGGAAAAATCGTTACGCAATTGTCAAAGGCGGTGTGGATCCGAAAAAAATCGATGCCTGGAAAAAAGACATTGAGGCCGGCAAAGCAAAAATCGAACGCGTCGTGCGGCTTCAGGAAAGCTATCAGAACAGTCTTCAGCCTCAAATTACATCCGTGGAAAAACAATTATCGGATCAGGGATATTCGAAAGATTTACGGCGCGCGCTGGAAAATCGATTGAATGCGCTAAGGAAGGCGGAAAAGGGCGGTCTCGAATACTTGTCGATGCTCCAAGCCACCTTACAGTTGAGCCAGCGGTTTCTGGACGAGATTGGCAATCGGCATCAATACATTAATTTGTGGACAAAACTTACCGATTTAACAAAAAAAATAGAGAGCACATGGAATATGGAACTGTGGGTGATCGATGATCATGGGGTGACCGTCAAGAAGCTGGTCATGGCGCTGATCCTTTTGATCGTCGGCCTTATTTTTATCAAAAAAATCATCAAGTTATGGATTCGGCGCTTATTGGTGCGCACCCACATGAAAGAAACAACGGCCGCGGCCGTTGAGAAGGTTATCAATTATTTTACGGTATTTTTGATTGTTCTCTTTGCCCTTCGCGTGGTCAACATTCCCCTGACGTTGTTTACATTTCTTGGTGGCGCCGTTGCCATCGGTGTCGGTTTCGGCGCCCAGAATCTGATCAATAATTTTATCAGCGGTTTCATCATTATGGCGGAGCAGCCGATAAAGATCGGGGACTTGATTGAGATCGAAGGGAACTTTGCAATGGTGGAAGAGATCGGCGCGCGATGTACGCGAATCCGTACCGGCGGTAATGTCCAAATTTTGGTGCCCAACAGCAGTTTTCTCGAGAAAAATATCATTAACTGGACCCATTCAGACAAAGAGGTCAGGGCGCAGATAACAATAGGGGTTGTTTACGGGTCTCCGGTTCGTGAGGCGGAGCGTTTATTGCTTCAGGTTGCCGATGAGCATAAACGGGTTAGAAAAGTCCCAAAACCCTTTGTACTTTTTGCCGATTTCGGGGATAGTTCGCTGATATTCGATCTTTACTTCTGGATCAGCATGGACCGTATCATGGATCGGCGCATCATTGAAAGCGATATCCGTTTCCGTATTGACGAACTGTTTCGCGAGGCAGGGATCGTCATTGCATTTCCCCAAAGAGATGTCCATCTCGATACGAATAAGCCTTTGGAATTTCGCCTTTTAAAAGACGCTGACGATTCCGGTGCAAGCCCAAAAGGATAGTTGCCGGTTTCGGCATAGGTAGCGGGGTAAATTACGACGACTGTACGTCAATAAGATTATTTTGCGAGCCGAATCGATTGGTGCGTGTTTGACTGTTTTTTGGATCATTTCTCCACTGCCCATCCACCATAAAGCGATATTCGTATGTTCCGGGAAAAAGAAAGGTCACCTTTTCCCATATCCCGCTTTTATTTTTTTTCATGGGATGGATCTTCGGATTCCATTGGTTGAAATCTCCCAGTAATATAACCTCTTTGGCATCAGGAGATGTCAGAGAGAAAATTACCCTGCGCCTTTTGGGTTTGCGTTCCGATTTTATTGCGGACATGAATTGCCTCCTTTATTAAAAAGGTTTATCAACCACTAAATTCAGGGTTAAGTAACGGCTTACAGCCATTGATTTTTTTTGAAGTAGCCAATCATAATACCGGCAACGACGACAATCAAGCCCCAGACCATAAAATACCCCCACCGCCATTCGAGTTCCGGCATATATTTAAAGTTCATGCCGTAAATCCCGGCAACGAATGTGATAGGAATGAAAATGGTCGCGATAATCGTCAGTACTTTCATGATCTCGTTCATTTTATTGCTCACGCTGGAAAGATAAATATCCAGCATGCCGGACAGAATATCCCGATACGATTCAATGGTGTCCATAACCTGTATGGTGTGGTCATAAACATCTCTGAAATAGACGTGTGTCTGTTCTTGAACCAGAGAAGATTCATTTTTTACCAGGCTGTTGATGATTTCCCGGATTGGCCAGATGTGTTTTCGCACATAAATCATTTCTTGCTTGAGGCCGTGGATGATCCCCATGGTACTCTGTGACGGATCATCGAGGAGTTCCGCTTCAAGATCCTCAATTTTATCCCCCAATGCCTCCAGGATGATAAAATAATGGTCTACGATGGCATCGATGAGCGTATAGGCCAGATAGTCGCATCCTGATTTCCGAATCCGGGTTTGAGGTTTCCGGATTCTCTCCCTGACGGGGTTGAAAATATCGCCCGGAACCTCCTGGAAAGTTATCAAAAAATTAGACCCCAGAACCAGGCTGAACTGCTCGGATCGAATTTTTTCAGCCGCTTTGTCATAATCGAGCATTTTCAAAACCACAAAAAGCACATTTTCGAATTCTTCGGCCTTCGGCCGCTGGCCGGTATTTAAAATATCTTCCAGAACCAGCGGATGGATATTGAAATGCCGACCTGTCTTTTCGATCACGTCGATATCGTGCAAGCCGTCGATATTGATCCAGGTTTTCGTGGGCAGGTCTCGGAGCGGAAACGCTTCTTCAACGGTTTCGAGCAACCGCTCCTGAAAATTGTCTTCATCAAAGTCGATGAGGGTAATTCTGGTTTGTTCGAGTTTCTTTTCCCCGATATGGACCAGTGTTCCCGGGGATGACCCTGCCTTTTTGACATGTCGCTTGACTGATCTCGGCATAACGAAGCATTCCTTCCATTGGATCAAAATCAGGGTATTTGTATTTTAGGGTTTAGGGCATTTTATATGTCAGTGTCGGCGTCTATGGTCGCTGACCGCGCAGTTGGTGCGGGGCGGAAAGGCAACATCGATACCCTCGGCTTCAAATCAGTATAACCGATAATTTATAAATGTCAAATTTTGAAAAGAAGGTTTTCATCCCATATTATGGGTTGACTGAAGGAAGGGTGGAGAATAATATACGGATGTGGCGAACAGGTTTATTAAGACTCCAATTTCCTTAAATTTAAATAACAGCGGAAATAAGAAAGCATGTCGGCAAAACTCAATTTTCAGAGAAAATTTTCAGCACTGCTGGTTTACGGCAGACCCCCGCTTGTTTTTGGCGGAATGCTTTGCGCTTTTGCGGTCATGTGGACTCGCAGTCCCCTTATCTATACCCTGGGAGTGATGCTGCTGATTATTTCCATGAGTTTTGACCTGATCGACGGGTGGCTGGCCACCCGTTTTCAGCTTCACTCCACCTTGGCGCATCTTGCCGACCGGGTTATGGATAAGATTGTCTATTCGACGATTTTCCCATTGGTGGCGGTCGGCGCCATGTGGCGTCTTCTGTTTACTTCGGTTGCCGGCAGCAAAGCGGAATTGCTTCACGCCATTTTTGTTTTGATACTTTGCGTAACGGTTCTGATTCGCGACAATTTCGCCAATTTTATGCGGTATTTCGCCATGCGAACGGGACCGGAACCGGAGGTTAAAGAGTTTACACGGCTTAGAACCATTGTGGCCGCTCCTGTGGGCACGCTCCTGTATGCCCATGCTTTTTTTGTCACCGGTGGCCCGGATTTCAAGCTTTACAACTGGATTTCACACCTGGGGAATCTTCCCTTACGCGTTTTATTTTTAATAGAGATCATCTTCTTGATCATTAATTTCGGATCTATCGCCGCATATTGCCGGAAATACGGAAGCTATTGTTTGGACGAGATCTGCGATGAGGATGAGCGACTGCGGCGGCACATATTGTCTTTTTTCCCCAATACATTGACCATTATGAACGCGATGATGGGGCTTTTGGCCGTAATGTTTGCCTATCAAGGCCGTATTCGCGAGGCCTATCTTTTTTTGATCGGTGCGGCGATCTTCGACAAACTCGACGGGGCTCTGGCACGAAAACTGGGGTTGACGGCACCGTTTGCCGAAAAGGAACCGTCACGGCGCATCAGTTTCGGCGGCATCCTAGACGACGTCGCCGATGCCGTCAGTTTCTGCATTGTTCCGGCCTGGATTTTTTATTTGTCGCTGAAGGGGGTGTCGGACCCTTTGATCCTGCAACTTCCGGTGGGGCTGGTTGCATGGCTTTATATACTGTTGGGGATTTCACGGTTGGTTTATTTTACCTTTGACCGAACCCCTATCCCCGGATTTTTTAAAGGCATGCCGACGCCTGCGGCAGCATTGCTGGTAACGGCGCCATTGATCATGTTCAACCAGACCATTGGTGAGGCATCGGAATGGATCCGCTATTGGGGCGTTTTCTGTTTTGGTTTGATGGTTTTTGCAGCGATTATGATGAATCTTTATCGGGTGCGCTATTTACACCTCGGCCGTTTTATGGACAAGCATTTCTGGTTCGGTCGTTTGAATGTAATGTTGCTGATCATCTCTATATTTACGCCCTATCTGGGATACGTCGCCTTATTTTATATGATTTTTTACGTCCTTTCACCGCTGATTACCGGGCGTCTTTTGCCAAAGCAAACAGAAACCGATGAACTTTATGGTATCGACGCTTCAAAATAATTGTCACGGCACGCCGGCGATCCGAATGAGGAGGCCAAAAGTGCGAATATCAGATTGAAAGGATCCGGTTGTCAATTGATAAAGGAGGTTTGTATGAAACTGTTTCGAAAGCCCTCGTGGATGGCAGCGGCGTTCGTCATGATCATGTTGTTTGCCTGTGTGACCATAAATATTTATTTTCCGGCAGAGAAGGTTGGATCTGCTGCCCAGGATATCGTGAATGATATCCGTGGAAAAAACTCTTCTCAAAAGAAAAGCCAATCTGAAACCCAGGAAAAATTTTCTCTTGAAATCCGGTTCGCCTTATCTCCTGACAGCGCATGGGCCGGAGACGTGACCACCGTTTCCAATCCCACCATTCGCGCCCTGAAGGAAAAAATGAAATCCCGTTTTCAGGCATTGAAACCGTATTATGAGAAAGGTGCCCTGAAAGAAGGCGGTAACGGCTATCTTTCCGTGGCAAACACCGCCGGGTTGAATCTCAAAGAGAAAAGGGACCTTAACGGCCTCGTGGATGCTGAAAACAGAGATCGCAAAACACTCTATTCAGCGGTTGCCAAAGCTTTGAAAATAGATCCCAGTCAGATCGACCGGATTGCGCGGATCTTCGCCAAAGAGTGGCAGAAGCCGGTTCGATAAGTTGCGATGCGCATCATTGAGATAGATGCACCCATCTCAATGATGCGTGTTCAGTGTTCAGTGTTCAGGGGTTCAGAGTTCAGCAAAGGCAATTGCTTGAAATGCTGCGAGCGAATTATCGAACACTTTCTCAATTGAGGCGTTTATGGGAAATTTTTTTTCATATCTGGATAATTTGCCGGAGAGACTCGGCATAAAAGGTGAATACTTTCATCTGGCGTTCAAAGTGCTGGTGCTTGTTGCCGTGGCATATCTGGCATGGGTCATATCAAAGCGCATTCTGTTGTCCATGGAGAAAAAAGCTAAAGAAAGCAATTTTTTCAAAATCGATATTCAGATTTTCGGTGTTTTTCGAAAAGCGTTGTTTTTTGGGTTGGTGTTGGTTGTCGGCACTTACCTCATCGGATTGTTCAAGGTGTTGTTTTTGGAAAATACCTTTCATGCAATAATGATCGTGGTTCTGGCAACACCTGTAAAGGACGGACTGTTAATCCTGCTGGATTATGTTGAAAAGAATGTCATCGAAAAAACAAAGACCAAGATCGATGATATTATTTTCGATCTTCTCAAGAAATTCTCAGGAGCCGTCATCTATGCTACTGCCGTCATCCTGGCGATGGACACGCTGGGCATCAACGTCATGCCTTTTATCGCGGGTGCGGGGGTGGCCGGTCTTGCCGTCGGCTTTGCCGCCAAAGACACCTTGTCCAATCTTATCGCCGGCGTGCTCCTGATCATCGACCGGCCCTTTGAAGTGGGCGATCGGATCGAGGTGTGGAGCGCTCCGGTGGGAAGCGCCACCTGGGGTGATGTGATCGATATCGGTTTGCGCGCCACCAAGATTAAAACCACGGACAATATTGTGATCATTATTCCCAACAACGAAATCATGAAACGGGATATTGTCAACTACACAATTATTTCAACGAATATCAGGGTTCGCATCAACGTCGGTGTCGCCTATGATGCGGATATCGAGAAAACAAAGAAACTGGTCCTTGATGTAGCGAACGCTGTAGATTGGATTTCAAGATCGCCGGCACCCAAAGTAGTGGTCAGAAGCTTCGGCGAATCATCGGTGGATCTTCAGCTCAGGGTATGGATTTATGACGCGCGAAAAAGAATGGATACCATTTCTTATGTCACCGATAAAATCAAGACCGCTTTTGATCAGCACGGTATCGAGATTCCCTATCCAAAACGAGACATTACCATCACGCAGCGGCCACTAAGGAATGCGGAAACCCGCGAAACGACATCGGATGATAAACTTCTTGATTTAAAATGATATTCAAGTTATCAATTAAAGTTTAGCAAAGCTGTTTAAACCAATTTATCTTCAAAAGATAAGAGGCCGGCGTTTAATCTGATATACGACACCTTATTTTTTTACTTTTAACGTCTTATGAAACTTACGATAAACGAAGTTGCTCAGAGTCTTCGTGTTCCGGTCAGCACGGTGGACCGGTGGATTCGTCAGGGCAGGATACCCGCACAAAGAACCGACAGGGGTTACCTTGTTGATGAATCGACCCTGGAAAAATGGGCAAAGATGTACAAGCTTCCGTTTTCATCGCCTAATAATGTAAATACCGCGAAGCAGCAGACACCGCCGGATAATCTTTTGCCGGCAATGAAGCGGGGGGGGCTCTTATATAATATTAAAGGGGATGATAGGGAGACGGCGCTGAAAAACGCTGTTGATCACATTCATTTTTTATCCGGCAATATCAAAGACGCGATGTATCAGGGGTTGCTTGAACGAGAGCATCTGACGTCGACGGGCGTCGGCAAGGGGGTCGCCATCCCCCATCCCCGCACACCTTTAAAGGATTTGATTTCGAATGCTATAATCGCCACCTGCTTTCTCGCAGCGCCCGTTGATTTTCATGCAATAGACGGCAGGCCGGTATTTGTGATGTTCATCCTTTTGAGTCCGTCAACGAAAACCCATTTACATCTTCTTTCAAGACTTTCTTTTTGTATTCGTGAAAACTCATTTGTGGATTTTTTAAAAACAACTCCGGATTCAACAACGTTTTTTTCGAAGATTGCCGATTTTGAAAACCGGTTTGCAATAGGAGATCGTAATTAGGTAGTGGTAACATGCGCATTTTAAGATATTGGCGCTATCCCGGGAACTGGCCGATTTTTCGATTTGATGATCGACTCCTGCTCATATTGATGGCTGCCATCGTAGGGATTTTTTCCGGATTGTCCTCCGTGGTGCTTAATCGAAGCCTTTTGATCATGTCCGATTGGCTTCATCATTACCGGCATTTTTGGTGGTTCTTTGCCCTGCCTGCCGCCGGCGCCGCTCTTTCTTCTTTGTTTTTGGAAAAAGTGGTCAAAGAGGGGGCCGGTCACGGGGTACCGGAAGTGATTTACAGCGTATCCCGGTACGGCGGTCTTTTGAGACTCCGTTCAAGCGTTACCCGGCTGATATCGAGCTGCCTGACCATCGGCAGCGGCGGGTCTGCCGGGCCCGAGGCGCCGGTTGTTATCAGCGGCGCAGCCATCGGTTCAAATATCGCCAAATATTTTTCATTAAACGATCGCCAGCGGGTAGCGCTGGTGGGATGCGGCGCTGCCGGAGCAATTTCCTCCATCTTCAACGCCCCCATCGCCGGCATGGTTTTTGCCGTTGAAGTCATCGTGGGCGAATGGAAATCGGTCAACATCGTCCCCATCGCCATTGCTTCGGTGGCCGGCGCGGAAATCTGCCGTCTTCTTCAGGGAAACCAGATTCCTTTCGGGCATCATGTATTCAAGATCGACTTTTTGAATATCGTTGCCTGTCTCGGTTTGGCCGTTCTTTCGGCGGTAGCCACCATTCTTCAGACGCGCATGCTCAGATCCATGCATACCATATCCCATAAGGTGCCGGCGCCGATGTGGGCTCGAGCCGCCATCGGCGGATGCATGGTGGGTATTATCGGTCTTTATCTTCCGGTGGTTCTGGGAGAAGGGTACCATTGGACCGAAATTCTGATTGAAGGAAGATACGGTCAAATTCTCACGATCGTGGCGCTGGCATCATTTGCAAAGATCGCCGCCACTGCGTTGACGCTGGGATGGGGCGGGTCCGGGGGAATATTCGCACCCTGCCTGGTGATTGGAAGCCTGGTCGGTGTGACGTACCATCACCTGCTGGTATTGTTTTGGCCGTCCATATCATGGGTCAATGAAGGGTACTATGCGCTTCTCGGGATGGCAGGACTGATCAGCGGCATGCTGCAGGCACCGTTGACGGGAATTTTTCTGATCGTCGAGATAACCGGTGGATGGGAAGTCATCGTCCCATTGATCATCGTGTCTGTGGTGACGACCACGATTTGCCACTATTTTGAGCCGGCATCTTATTACCTGAAAGATCTTGTGGACCACGGGCATCTGTTAAGACCCGGCACCGACGAACGGATTTTGTCTGATTTAAATGTTTCGGAGCTTATTGAAAAGGATTGCGTCACCGTCCATCCGAGTATGCTTTTAAGAAATTTTATCGACATTATTAAGCAATCGCATCGAAATTATTTCCCGGTGGAGGATGAAAAAACCGGTGATTTCCTGGGGATCGTCCATCTGGATGATGTTCGGCCCTATCTGTTTGATCCGGTGATGTACGATACCGTTCTTTTGGGCCAGATCATGAGGACCCAAGTCGAAGTGGTTCATCCGGATGACGATGTGTTGGATGTGGTTCGGAAAATGGATATAAAGGGTTTGTATTCCATTCCGGTGGTGGTGAACCACAGATTTATAGGGCTGATTTCCAAGGCAACTATTTTGGATCAATATCGGAAAGAACTTATGGTTCAATGCCATTTACTATAGACGGCAATTCGGTTCGTCGAACTGACGACAGGAGCGAATGGAAAGGGGTATTAAATGGATCATCAATTGCTTCATATTTTAAGGAATAATCCTCTTGGGAGAGAAACCCTGCTTCAATCGATCTATTTTTGCAAAAAGGTCGGGGCCTTTCCGGTGATATATATTCCCAAGACGACTAAATTTTTAATGTATTTTGATAACGACGTGGTACAGGTGGATCTGGACAAATCCTATCTCGACGCCGGGGAAACGGCCCAGGCCCATGCCACCGATATTTTGACGCAAGCCGGGATGGAGCCCAGGTTCCTGGAACCGAAGCATTATACGGCTTCGACACTGCCGGACATTCATACCGGTTTTAACTATATGTGCTGTCCCAGAAGCATCAGCGACATGTCTTCAAAAATCGGTATCGGATACATCGGTCCCCGGGTGAGGCGGATTGTAAAGTCCGCCAGATTTCCGGTACTCATCGCAAGCCCTGTCTTTAAGCCGTGGAACAGCATCGCGGTATTTTTCGGCGGTTCCGTCAATGCGGTCAAAGCACTCCGGCTGGGATTTCATATTGCACGGGTTTCGGGGTTGCCGTTGGAGGTTTTTACTCAGATCAGGAAGTCCTCAAAGGAAGAATATCAACAAGTGGTCAAAGACAGAAATCTTGAAAAAGATGTGGATCAATACGTCACGCAATGGCGTTTTTTTGAAAACGATAATTTCGAAAACCATCTATACGAGGTCCCCCATGATGCGCTCGTCATTTTGGGCGCTTACGGCCATGGTGTCATCAAGCATATGGTCGTGGGAAGCAAATGGGAAACGATACAGGAGACCCTCGGCAACAACCTGTTGGTCGTCGGCCCCAATTTCGCGGCATGGCGATAAATTGGCGCCCCGCAAATTCTGCCATTCCAACGTTCCAATGGTAAGCAAAGCGAACTACTTGTGACAAAAAGCTCTTTTCTCGTGATCCATTACGGAGCGCTGGGTGATGTCGTCGCCGCTTTTCCCGCACTATTAAGAATCAAAGCAGCATACGGTCCGATAACCATGGTCTGCCAGAATAATATCGGAGCGCTTGCCCGGCAGCTCGACATCGCGGACAAATGGTATCCGCTGGAGGCCGCCGCCTTTGCATCCCTGCATTCAAATCATGTTCATCCGGCGGTGAAAAAAATCCTGCCCTCTTTTGTTAACATTCTTCTTTTTTCCCATTCTTCTTCTTTTGAAAAAACGCTGCGTTCGATAACGAAAAGCGAGATTTATCGCATTCGACCCCGGCCGGGGCCGGATGAGAAGATCCATGTCAGCCGACACATCTTATCGAATCTTGCGAGATGCAAGCTCATTGAAAAACCGGGTAAAGATGTGTTCAGCCTTCTTTCAAGCAACGATGCGGATCGGAGGGATCCTGATTATCTTCCGTCAAGAATTATTATTCATCCCGGATCGGGAAGCCGGAAAAAATGCTGGCCGATTTCCAATTTTATCAAAATCGCCTCTTTATTGGAAACCAAAGATTGGCGGCCGGAGTTTATCTTCGGTCCGGCGGAATACGATCTTTTCGACATGGTGTTGCAACGGAAACCGTTAAAGGCAAAGGTTCATAAAGTAGACACGTTGACCCAACTGGCTTTGCGCCTCAAAACCGGCGGCGGATTTATCGGAAACGATTCCGGTGTCAGCCATCTTTCGGCATTCTTAGGACTTCCCACCGTTGCTGTTTTCGGCCCTTCCGATCCTGAGGTGTGGAAGCCGAAGGGCAGAGCCGTCGAGATCCTTCAGCCCGACAAAGCATGCAGCCCCTGTTTCGACACCGGAACGGTTGGATGTGAAGAAATGGAATGTTTTAATGGAATATTACCGGAAAATGTTTTGGCGTCATTTTGCAGATTGGTTCGCTGAGGCCGCATTTATTTTGTTGCTCTTCAAGTAATCATAAACATCTTTTATGATTTTTCCCGATATCTTAGACAGTGCCTGGCTCATGGCCTCGGCCACGGCTTTGGGGTGCTTTCGCCGGCCGGCTTGGACTTGATGATAGGTCTTTTGGAATAAAATGGTATTGCTGATTTTGTCTGAATTTTTCCGCGTTAAAATAATACTGACGCCAAGGACGGCTTTCCATGCGTCCGGCGTGTCCCATTCAAAAAACTCATCGACCGTACCTTCAATGGTATATGGAGATGAAAATCGACTTTCGGGGTTTAATACAGCCTTAAAGAGACCCGAATTCTTCAAATCACGGTTCACAAGGGTGGTGACGATAGCTCCGGGGCTGGATTGCCATTTATAGTAGACATAGGCCTTTCTTTCAAAGGATTGTTCCCGGTAGATCATTTGAGCGGTATTGTACGGACGTGCCGTTGTGAAGCGATCGACCCGGATGACATCGGGCAAAGGGGTCAACGCGCCGAATTTCGGAGAAGGATACTCCAGTGAATAGTATTCGATTTTCTTTGACGGTTGTTTCAGATTTATGCAAGCGCCAAGGAGCAGAAAAAGGCCGATGAATAAAATAGAAGGCTTTTTGATTCGTTTCATTAATTTTTTTTTACCTTTTTTCTTCGGCGTTGTCCACTTTTTTGGGCTTGGGCGGTTCTCCAAACATGAATTGAGACGGGTGATCCGAAACACTTTCGATCAGTCGGTTAAGGTTTTCACTGGCCTTTTCAAGATTTTGGGCGATAATCAAAAAATGCCCTTTAAGGAGGGAGAGCGAATCACCGGTGTTTTCCGTTAAAAAATTTCCTTTCTTTAACAAAACATTGGTATTCACCATGGCTTGCTTGAATTCTTCCAGGGCTGTTCTTATGGTTTGCTCCTTTTCGATGGTGATTCCATCCAGGCGGTTAACGGTATCTTCCACGCGACTCAAGCTGTTGCTGGTCTTATCCATGATGTCATTGAGAGATTCACCGGCTTGGGTCATGGAAGCCATAATCTGATTCCACCTCTTGTCTCCCAAAAGGTGGCCGGCGCTCCCGACCGAGGTTTCTATTTTTTTAGAAATACCCTTGACGTTGGCATCGGCAATTACTTGATCGATGCTGTCAAGGGTTAATTGAAGCTTTCCGGAGATTCCCGCAAGATCCATTGCCCTGATCTGGGTCAGTGCATCTTCTATGTTGCTCAACATTTTGTGGATGTTGGACGGTTTTGACGCGACGATGGGATATTTTGAAGGAAAACTTAACGGTGGAGAAAAGTTCGGGTCACCGTTTTTCTTTCGATCCAGTTCTATAAACATGCTTCCGGTAATACCGACCGATTTCATCTGGGCAATGATATTTTTGTCAAGGGGTTGACCGGACTCAATTTTTAATACAACTTCTATCAATTTTGCATCAGGGGCAACACCAATACGCTGCACACGACCCACGGATACGCCGCGATATTTCACGGGAGAATCCACATCCAGGCCCTGGACGGACTCATTAAAATATGTTGTGTAATAATGCCCTTCTTTGAAATACCGTGACATACCCAAGCAGATAACGGCCACAAAAAACAGGCCGAATCCACAGGTCACAAACAACCCAAGGGCAAATTTTGTTCTTTGGGAGGCCATCAGAATTTCCTTAATAAAACAATATATTTTAGATTTACATGCATCTTTCTATCGTTCTGATTTACGGTTAAAAAAATTCCTGACAAAAGGATCGTCGCTATGGTTTTTCAAGTATTTTGGATTTCCTTCGGCGATGATTCCTTTGGTTTGTTTATCCAACATGATGATCCTGTGCGCCACATTGAAAATGCTCTGGAGTTCGTGGGTTACGATGACCATTGTTGTACCGAGGCTCTTGTTGAGATGTATGATCAGATTGTCGAGTTCCACCGATGTCACGGGATCGAGTCCGGCGGAAGGCTCGTCAAAAAATAAAATTCTCGGATTCAGCGCCATTGCTCTGGCCAGCCCCGCCCGTTTTCTCATTCCACCGCTGATCTCGGAAGGCAAATGGTTTTCATATCCGTTCAAATTTACCATTTTCAGTTTCATTTTGACCAGGGTCTCCACCGACTTTTGAGGCAGGTCGGTGTATTCTTTTATGGGAAGCGATACGTTTTCGGCAATCGTCATTGATCCGAAAAGGGCCGAACTCTGATACAGGACGCCGATTTTTCTCAGAATTTTTTTGAATGTCGCCTCGTCACAATCGGAAATGTCATCGCCGTCAATGCGTATCCGGCCGGATATAGGCTTTATAAGTCCTATCAGGTGCTTGAGCAATGTGCTCTTTCCACATCCGCTTCCCCCTAATACGATGAAAATTTCGCCTTCCTCGACATCAAAGGATATATTTTCAAGGACAATATCCGAGCCGTAGCCGACGACCAGATCACGAACTTCAATGATGTTGTTCTTTTCCAAGTGATTTTCTCCGCTTTAAAAAACCTTTTTTAATGGATCCTATTTGCTTTCAGCGGGCCGGGAGTTTCACAAAATCGATCCATGATTTTATTTTAAAAACCGAAGCGTAACGGCGAAAAGCGAATCAAAAAAAATAATTAAAAAAATACTGCTGACAACAGCCGAAGTTGTTGCCTGCCCTACGGAGGCTGCTCCGCCTTTGACGCGAAATCCTCTCAGACAACCCACCCAGGATATAATGATTGCAAACACCCCGCTTTTGAATATGCCCAGGAAGATGTCAAAAAGACTCAGCGTTTTCAGTGTTTGTAAAATGTAGGCGTTCGCCGTCAAATCCAGCATACAAACACCCACCGTCAGCCCCCCTAAAATGGCAAAAACATCGGAAAACAAGGTCAGAATGGGCACGACAAAAACAGACGCCATGATCTTGGGGACGACCAGATACCGTGTGGGATCAAATCCCATGGTAAAAAGGGCGTCCACTTCTTCGGATATCTTCATTGTGCCGATTTCAGAGGCAAATGAAGAACCGGATCGACCCGCCACAATAATGGCGGTCATGATGGGACCGAATTCCCGGGTCATCGCCAGACTAACCAATGAGGCCACATAAATATTGGCACCGAACATCTGGAGCTGAATGGATGACATAAAGGCCATGATAAGGCCCATTAAAAAACTGATCATACCCACAATCGGCAGCGCATCGACCCCGGTTTTTTGCATGTAAAGAAACGTGTCATCCATCCGTAACGATTTCGGGTGTAAAAAGGAATATGTAAATGCCAGGCAAACAGAACCCACGAATGAAATCAAATATTTAACATCGGATGCATACTTGAGAATCGCATCTCCGAACCTGACGAACAACGAGGGCGGACGCATTTTGATGAGTTTGGGCGATTCTGCGATCGCCTCCGAATTGATAACAAAAAGCACTTCTTCTCTGGCGTTTTTTAAATTAAATTCTCCCTTTGCAGCCGCCATCATATCTCTCAATTCAACAATGACGAGCGCGCCGAAATCATCCAGATAGGTTACCTTTTTAAGATCCACGACAAGTGAAACAGGCGAACGGTCCCTGATCAGGGAACCAAACGACTCGATCAACGAAGATGCATTGTTGGCATCGACTCTGCCTTCTAAATAGATGGTCATTTCACCGTCGTTGCTCTCTGAAATTTCATATCTGCAAGACGAAAAATCTTTAAAGCCTTCCATACGCCCCGTTAAAAATTAAATGGCTTGATACCAGTGGCATCGATGCCGTAGTTTATTTTTAATCGCTTAAGATCCATTTGAAAAATCAGCCAGCCGATCCGGCGGTTGTTTTTATCTATGTTAAAAGCGATTTCGACACATTTTTTCCCCATGGGATGGTTTTTGTCCACTCGATAGAGCGTGAGTGTATGCTGCAAGGCATTCTCATCACCTTTAAAATCTATCCCGGCATAGTTGCCGTCTGTCATCGTGGAAATACCGGCTTCGATATTTTGTGAATAGGCATCGAAGACAATTTTATTCTTATCCAGCAACACCAAGCCCTTATAAGGCAAGTGATCGGCTTTATGATGATTGAAAAAATTCTTCATCAAGCGGTTTGTCTTTAAACGGTCGCCGGCTTCAAACGGTCCGATCAGCATGGACTTCAACAATAGGTAATCTTTATTCAATCGATTTTCTAGACTTTTTTGTTCGATATTCGAAAACCGTGGTTTTTGGCGGAAATAAACATGCCCCCCAAAAGCACCCATGCCTAAAATAAACAGCAGTATCAAGGACGGAACAAGCCAGCCACGCGTTCGACGGTATTTTTTTTCCAATGTCGTGATTGATGTGACATCGCGGCCCAGTGAAAGAATTCCCTGGAAATTATCATGGTCGTCAAGAAGCAGCGTCGAGCTGGTCGATATAAATCTGTCGCCGGTTTTTGGATGCCTGATGCTGAGGATTTTTTCTCTTACGGAACGTTTTTTCTTTACTTCTTTAATCAATTTTCTATATACGTCCGGCTTTTCATATATATTTTCCACAGATTTGTTGCACATCTGCTGCCAGGACCGACCGTACACTTCTTCAGCAGCGGCATTCCAGGTGATAATCTTCCCCTCTTTATCCGTTGCGATGACAGCATCAGGAAGTTGATCGCAAAATTCTTTAAACCCGTAAAGAATTCGACTGGTCTCATCAAGGCGTTTGGCCAATAGTTTTGTTATTTCTCCGGCCACCTCCGGAAAATCCTGAAGAAAACCCGGAATGTCTTCTTTGGGGATTTGAATGGCTTTGACATCTTTTTCTGCTTTTATCGTAGCCGTTCTTTTTGCATTGAGCAGGAAAGACATTTCGCCAAATAAAGACCCCTTTTCGGTGATTTGGGCAATTTTTTTATTCCCCTTGAAGACATTCAGTCGGCCGGATTCAAGGATAAACAAATCTTGTGATTCATCTCCTTCCAGAAAGATTGCCTTCCCATCCTCATAAGAGGTAATGTATCGATTGACCTGGGTGTTTTTTAAAATTTCTTCTAACATAAATTGCAAAAATATCTTGTGCGAATTACGCGTCTCTTTTATTAAATAATAAACAACGAATGCAATAGATGTGCCATAATTAAAAGGATGGAGATTTGTTTGATAATTTTTTAAAAAAAATTCAAATTCAATAAGATATAATGATTAAGGGCGGGCGGTTTGAGCATAAAGATCTGCGGTTTGAAATGAGATTTTAATGGCGTGCCAAATTTTTGACAACGACATTGCATATAATTTATTATTGAGAAATGGAAATTGAAATTGTCGAAGCGATACATTCAACCATCCATCATCAATCAACAATCATAAATCATCCATCGGCAGGATGTGAAAGGGAGATGGTTTTGAAATAACCATCGACAACTTTTTGCGGATCAAGTTGAAGTATTTTCGCATAAGATTTCAAAAAATTTTTCAGATAGATATTCGGTGGAAGCCGGTCGAACCGGTTTTCTTCGATGGCGTTTAAAACTGAAATGCTTATTTTCGTAATGGAATGAATTTCCGGGATTTCGACGCCAAGGGCTTCTCTAAACTTTTTCAAGTCGTTTCCCGAGAGAAGTTCTTTGGAAAATATTTCCTTCGATAAATTTTGAATGCCTTCAACGCTGATTTTTTCTTTCACCCTCGAATGCAAACGGTCATCATCCGCCATGGTACGGCCGGAAGATCGCAGGGAAGATCGATATTGGTTTGCACTGAATGAAATCGGGGCCTTTACTTGTCCTGAATCAACCAACATTCGATCGTATGCGGCTCTTTTATTTTCATCGATCAGCGTTGAATGCGCATCCTTGATCTTTTTTAGAATTTCATCCCTTTCCTCCCTTGTGAACAAGGAATAGGTCAGTACGGAGTCTTGATCGTACAGTGAAAGTGCATCCTTATACGCCTGTTTTATTTGAAAATAAGATGAATTCATCGGAATTTTTAATATTTCATAATAATTTAATTCGTCAAATTTTTTCATAACATGTGGCCGTTAATGATGGCGCGATATATTTTATGTTATCTTTGCGGCGATATTTTTAAGATCGGCTGAGGATTGCGTATGCGGATATCGATGGACATAGAGCGTTTTTGAAAAAATGGCATCTTGAATCCGTTCGTCAAAGTTGACATAGCCGAGGAACTCAAAAATCGAATAAAAATGCCGATTACATATGGTTTCGAATTGGTTCCCCAGGGTTGCATCCAGATTATTGCGAAACTGATTAAAAATAAATTTAAACCTAAATTTGCTGAGCTGGCTTCTTAGAAGCGGTTCTTTCTCAGGGTCGTGTTTAAGCGCAATTTCTATGATATCGGACGGCTTCATTCCCGGCTTAACGGCATCCTCATAAAAGTTTTTTTGCAGCGAATTAAAAATATGTTTTTTTATCATATGTTTTAGTTTTCGATAATAGATCGTTTTGATAAACCGAAAAGAGTTTTCAATGGATGTGGGTTCGGGTGTACATATCAGAATTCCCTCCTTGGAAGTCAAGAAAAAATCAAGCATATTAAAATTGGTTCCGGGACCCAAATCCAGAAAAACATAATCAAAGGAGAGTTTTTTTATGGCTTCAATAATTTTCATTTTATGCGCGTAAAACAAGTTTGCAATTTCCATGTAGCAATGGAAAGAACTGATGAGAAACAAATTCGGGATACTCGTAGATACCGCCGCGCTTTCGAGATCATGAATTGTTTTGTTTAAAAAGCTGTTTAAGCCGATGCTCGGGCTTTGCATTCCAAGCAATGTATGCAGGTTTGAAGCGCCCAGATCCAGATCGATGATCACGACTTTTTTACCCCATTTGGCGATTAATGCGCCGAGGTTGGCGGTTATAAAGCTTTTTCCAACACCGCCTTTGCCGCCACCGATAGGATATATTTTCGCCATTATTGAGATTACTCCTGGCGCCGTTGAAAATTTAGGACGCGAAACCTTATTTTATAGTACATATCCAGCAGACGTACCGCGATGATTGCCAGAATAAACCGGGGGATCCATAGCCAGAAGGCACTGAGTCCCAGGGATAAAAACAACGCCGGATCCTCAACCATAGAATGGTTGATGCCAATGGAAAGATGAAGTTTTTCAAGCGCTTCTTTTTTGATATGCCCTTGTTTTGTTTCTTCCACGATGAGCGCGCCGCCGTATGCAATGCCGAAGACGACGGCCGTCAGCCATAATAAACCGACGGCTTGATTGAGCCCCATGGTCTTTAAGATCGGACGCAAAATCCGGACGATATGATGTATCATATTAAATACTTTCATCATTTCAAGCAGAATCATGATGACCATGATAATTACGAATATTTTTGCACTGATAAACAACGTGTCCGCGAACCAGCTTTTGACCATCATCAACAGCGGCGCATGCCCGGCGGCAGATGCACTTTTTCCCAAAATCCCGGCAGGTTCGAGGCCAAGAAACTTCGCGACAGTCATCACCGTAACGCTGGAAGCCGTCAGTCGAAAAAGGGTGGCTTTAATGGGATTCAAACCGGATTTTCCTTGGATAATTCCCTCCTGAATCAGATTGTGCGAGATGAGCAGAAAAATGGCAATGAGGGTCATTTCGTTATTCGTCAAGGGAAAAACCATCATGGCGGCAATGCCGCCGTAAATCCCGGTCAGCATTCCAACGATCAGCGGGAGGGCCGCGGCAGGGGGAAGACTCAGCAGGTTCATGGCCGGCGCTAATAAAAAATCCATTTTGTGCATCCAACCGCTATACTCAACAAGCACGGCCAGAAAGGAAATCGGCACAATAATTTTGAGCATCCACAGGAATCCGTGCCATCCTTTGTTGATTCCGGTGCGCAAACCATATCGAAACTTGTCTTGATGGGAAACCATGATTATCTACGTGAATTTTCAGGATTGCAGGAAATGGCGTCGTAGATGAGATTTTTGAGTTTCCGCCTTATTACGGAATAAGAATAGGCGCGTTTGGCAATGTCATAGTTTTTATCCACCATGTTTTTACAAAGATCGGGATCTTCAAGAACCTTCCGGGTCATTCGAACGGCATCTTCCGTCACATAACCGTCCAGCTCTATCGCCAGAAATCCTTTGGGTTTGATGTCGTAGGCATAAATAGAATATTTATTCACCACAATGGGTTTTTTAAAGTAAACCGCTTCCAAAAAGGCATTCCCGAATCCTTCAAAGGTGGACGGATAGGTCACCAGGTCGGCATGGGGATAAATGTCTTCCAGGGTATAAATCTTTTTTCCGGTTTTGGTACGCCCTCTTTTTTCATCGATGATATCGGACACGAATAGGGTGTTAACGTCTAGCAGTTTTGAATAGTCACTGACTCTTTGCTCATAGTCGTAACCCTCATCGCCTGATGCATGCGAAATAACGAGCTTGGCTTTTTTCCCCAACCGATGCACCAGTTCGATGGCATGTTCAATTCCTTTCCGCTTGACGACCCGCGTGGGTTGGAGGATGAAGAGTTCATCGTTTTCGATACCGAGGTCCTTTCGTACCTCCAAAGCATAGTCATCAGCGGGCGCCGGCGGATTTTCAAAGTCCATGACATTGGGGATGATCGTGGCGGAAATACCGGTTCTAAGACCCAGTTGATTATCTCCGGAGGAGTTAATGGTTACATGCTGAATGGAGGGCAGATGGGGAGGAAAGGCCATATTCAGGTATTCCCAGACGGAATTTGTTAAAAATTGTTGTCGTTCCCAGAAGAAATCGTGATGATGAGCGATGGTTGGAATTTGAGTTTCGGAAATGACCTCGGTAATGGCGAGTCCCAAAGGAATATTGAGGGGGATGGTGAGTGAATTTTCAGGCACAAGGATATCGATGCCGTACTTTTTGATGAAGCGATAAATTTGATCTTTTAATCCGTTTTTCAATTCATAAATTTTATTTGTGATTCGGCGTTCGCGTTTATGGACGCCGAAACATTGGTTGAAAATATATTTTATTTCAGGATGCGCAAAATGAGCTTCTTCCGCCAAGTAGGAATGATCCGTCGGACGATCGAGTTCACCGGCAAAGTAGAAACAGGAAAATCCCTCCTTTTGAAAAACATTCGCCCATTTCGCCGTCTCCAGAGATACGCCGTCAGTTCCTGCAAAACGCGTGGATATAAATCCGACATTGTGTGTTGAGCCGCAGAATGAACATGTCACCATTTTGAGTTCCTTTATGTTTTTAAAAATATTTCCAGAGCCGTCTACAGTTACAAAGTGTCATATGCAACAATTCTGTCATTTTTTCAATTCATATTTGCGGGTTTCGCTTAATGCCGAACTCGCAAAAAGTCAAAAAAGCGACCTTTTTACGAGCGTGTTTCGTATTTAGCGTTTCGTGATTAACAATCTAACATATCGGTATTACAGCATATATTTTAATTAAGCCACTTAACACTAAACACCGGATACTTGATGAATTCGACTTTTACGAATTCATCAAACTTCTATATATTGTGTTATTATTTTCTTGACACACAACATATATCTACTTTATAATCAAGAAAATTGTTTGTGACCGTTGTTTCGACAATCGGGCGTTTTACGAAAGTCTCTAACGGAGGCTGCGCCGGAAGAGATTATCTGCCATTTTATTTTGATGGGGGCAGGATGTTAAACAGCAAAAAAATAATTGAACGAAGATCCCAGGAGCGACATCAGATCCAACAGGGCATATATGCTCTATTGAAGAACGGTTCATCGAAGCTGGGCCAGATTGTTAACATCAGTAAAGGCGGACTGGCTTTTAAGTACATTAACCATGAAGAACAGATTGGCGAACCGGTTGAAGTCGACATATTTATAAGTGGTAACGGCTATTTTTTAAAAGGTATCCCCTGTAAAAAGATTTCGGATATCCATGTCGATAATTTCGTTCCTTTCAGTACTTTCGAGATGCGGCAACTGGGCGTCCAATTCGGCGAGATGAGTCATGGACAGGCGCATCAACTGGATACCTTCATTAAAAAATATACCCTGGTTCAAACGGTCTGATTTGTGATTCTTTCCTTCCTTCCACATTACCCATTGATGGTGGTTTTTTCATAACGGTCCTTCATCCTCCCTTCCCGCGCATGTCCGATCTTACCTTACACAGCAGGCGGGTCTACATGACAGGTGGGTCAAAAAAACGATCTTTTTCTTGATAATACCCATCGGATAGGATAAAAAAGCAGGTGATGTTTTCGTTCTCGCCATAGGCCGAGTTGGCGCACCGGAGCTTTGATCGTTCCGCTGGTCTTCAGCAAACGCAACGCGGCTGCTTTTTCCCGCTTTCTCCACATCATCCATGGGAGGTGCATCATGGCCGCATCAATCTATTGGGCCGATAATTATGTCGAAAAAAAATGCGCTGCACAAGAAGCGATCATGCAGATCAAAGCGGGCCAGAGGGTTTTTATCGGGTCATCTTGCGGGGAACCCCAATATCTGGTCAGGAAACTTGCCGAAGCAGCGGATAGCTTTACGGATATCGAAATTGTTCGATTACTGAGTCTGGAAAGCACGCCGTTGACATTGATCGCAGATAAGACCAAAGACCAGAGCTTTAATATCCGGTCGTTTTATCTGGGATCTGCAAAACCGAAAAGTCTGGCAAAAAACAAGCGGTTTATCACACCGATGAACCTTTCGGCGGTACCTCGCCTTTTTAAAACCCGCCGTCTTCCCATTCATGTCGCGCTCATTCAGGTATCACCTCCGGACGATTTTGGATGGATGAGCCTGGGGATTTCCGTTGATATCACGCTGGCGGCTGCATTATCGGCTGATTTTGTTATTGCCCAGGTGAATTCAAGGATGCCCCGCATACTGGGTCATAGCTTCATCCACGTCAACGACGTCAATGCATTTGTCGAACATGAAGAAGAGCTTTTGACCATTGACGAACTTCCGGAACTCGAGGCGGCCAATCAAATCGGAAGGTTGATTGCACGGCTCGTTGACGACGGCTCAACCATTCAGATCAGTCCGGGTACCACGCCTCAGGCGACCCTGCTTGCCCTTTCCCACAAAAATGACCTCGGCGTTCATACCCAGTACTTGACCAATGATATCATGCGTCTGGTATCAATGGGTGTGATTACAAACCGGAAAAAAGGATTCAACGAAGGGAAACTCGTGGCGAGCTGTGCCATCGGATCGACCAATCTTTATGAATTTTTGGATGATAATCCGGCCATTGAATTTTATCCTTCGGATTATGTCAATGATCCGGCGATTATTTCACGACATCGCAAAATGGTTGCCATGAATGTACCCATGGCCATTGACCTCACCGGTCAGGTTGCGGCGGATGCCATCTCTCTCAACCATTTTTCCGGGGTGACCGGTATGCTCGATTTTATTCGCGGTGCCTCCTGGAAGGAAGACGGTAAATCAATCCTTATGCTGACCTCTACCACAGCCGACGGTAAAAAGAGCCGAATCGTTCCCACGTTGAATGACACCGCCATTGTTGTGCCCAGAGGTGATGTTCAATATGTCGTTACCGAATTCGGAGCCGTGAATCTGTTTGGGAAAAGTCTTCAGGAGCGCGCCATGGCCCTGATCAGCATTGCTTACCCTGATTTTCGCGAGGAACTTTTTTTTGAAGCCAGAAAAATGGGCCTGCTCGGCGCCGAGCGGACCTTGTCGGAGTCGATGCAGGGCATCTACCCGATAAATCTGGAAGAAACAAGGGAGATCGACGGTGTTTCGATCACCATCAGGCCGGCCAAACCCGTGGACGAGAGGCGGATACAAGAACACTTCTATACCCAGGATAAAGATGATATCTATTCCAGATTTTTTCAGGCCAAGACCCGTTTCGTCCGTGGCGACATGGAGAGCATGTTTCAAATTGATTACATCAAAAACCTGACGATCTTGGCGGTGGTGGGAGAATTCGGATTCGGAAAAGTCGTGGCCTTGGGAGAATACCTCCTTGAGCCGGCCAAAAACATTGCGGAGGTCGCTTTTTCCGTGAGCAAAGAATGGCAAGGAAAGGGGCTGGGGAAGATTCTCATGCAAAAATTGTCAGAGGCTGCCAGGGAACACGGTATCTCCGGTCTGATGGCCTACACCCTGCCGAGAAACCAGGGGATGATCAAGTTATTCAAAAGCTTGCCCTATAAAACGAAAACTGTATATGACGGTGAAGTGGTTGAACTGACCTGCATGTTTTCCGAAATGAAATGACGGTGAATAACGGACGATTTTACTGCAGCCTGAATATTAAACGTGAATACCGCCAACTCTTTCAAAATCCAGATACAATTACCTAAATATTTACTCATCTATTGACAAATCATTCATCCCAATATAAAAGGTCATATTTGGCGTGTTTCAAAAATCATCTTCTTTAGATAATTGTACTTTAATTCCCTTTTATCATTGGATAAAAGTTTGTTTATAACCAGCGAGAAATTCTGGGTTGTGCTTTTGGAATTTCCGGCCATAAATCTACCGAGGTAGATAATTTTATAATCCAAATTCTTTTTATGAAAGGGGGGCTAAATTTTTTTATCAAAGTCCCGGGGCGGTATCCTTTTGCCTTCGAGGGACGGTTTGACGAGGGTACAATGTCATACACCTCAACCACTAAACTTATTGTCACGTAAAGGAGGTTACATTGGGTTTGGAAATATACAAAGAATCATATACCGGTTCCATAAAGGAAATCGCCATAGGTAAAGGCGATAACGCCGTTACCGTGGGTGGTCAGGCATGCTATCCTTTTTACAACTTTGAAGGGAATATGCCGCACAAGCCGGTTATTGCAATGGAAGTTTGGGACATGGCACCGGATGAGTGGCCGGAAGCGGCGCTCAGTCACTTTAAGGATGTTCTTTCAGATCCGGCTGCATGGGCTAAAAAATGTGTGGATGAATTCGGGGCCAAAATTATTGTATTGCAACTCAAAAGCACCGACCCGAACGGTCAGGACGCCAGCCCTGAAGATGCCGCCGCCACCGTTAAAAAAGTACTCGAAGCCGTCGATGTTCCCCTGATCGTCTGGGGGACTGCCAACATTGAGAAAGATGAATTGGTCTTAAAAAAGATTTCGGAAGAGACCCACGGCGCCAATCTGATTCTTGGGCCTGTTGAGGATAAGAACCATAAGGGCATCGGCGCCAGTGCCATGGGATACGGTCATACCCTAATTGCATCCTCACCCATCGATATCAACCTTGCCAAACAAGTCAATATCCTGCTTGAAAATTTGGGGATGCCTCTGGATCGGTTGATCGTCGATCCGACCACCGGTGGGCTGGGTTACGGACTGGAATATTCATATTCCGTTATGGAGCGGCTTTGTATGGCAGCCTTGACCCAGGGAGACGACAAGCTGCAGTTGCCGATGATCAACAATATGGCCAATGAGATCTGGAAGTGCAAGGAAGCCAAGCAAAGCGTAGATGAAGCGCCGACCCTGGGCGATCCCGAGAGACGCGGCATTCTCATGGAAGCCGTGACCGCCGTTATCTATCTTTTGTCCGGCTCCAGTGTTCTGATCATGCGCCATCCCGAAGCCATACGGTTTGCGCAGGCATTTATCGATCTGGGACTGGACGGAGGCAGTGCCATGGATGTTGCCCCCATCGCCAAGCAGCTTGATGATGCGGATATCGATTATGCTGCTTTGGCGCCGGAACCGGATTTGACCATAGAAGGCGAAGCGCCGAAGAAAGCGGCACCCAAGGCCGAAAAGAAAGCGGCGCCCAAGGTTGAAAAGAAAGCGGCACCTGCGAAAAAACCTGTCAAAAAGGAAGCACCAAAGAAAGAAGCCGTCGACAAAGCCGAAGTAGAGGCCAAAGCCAAAGCCGAACAGGCAGCCAAGGCAAAAGAAGAAGCCGAGGCCAAAGCCAAAGCCGAACAAGAGGCCAAAGCCAAAGCAGAGGCCGACGCGAAGGCTAAAGCCGAAGCCGAAGCCAAAGCCAAGGCGGATGCGGAGGCTAAGGCCAAGGCTGAAGCCGATGCCAAGGCCAAAGCAGCGGCCGAAGCCAAGGCAAAGAAAGAGGCTGAAGAGCAGGCGATCCGAGAAAAGCGGGCAAAAGAACGGGAAAAGCTCGCGGCCAAACATGAGGCAGCGCCGTCCGAGGCGTCCATGACAGCCGCCGCCCAGCAGAAGTCGAAACTGGACAAAATGCTGGATCGGCTGAACAGAATACACAAAAGAGTCGCTTAACATACCTGAAGACAGCCGGTGAAAGACATTGGATGATAGTAGTCTGAAATCAATCACCGCAAAAACAAAAAAAATACGAGGAGGAACCTCTAATGTCGGAAGTAACAAAAGAAAAGGTCGCAAAGGCGCCAAAGATGGCGGATCCCATAGCGGCCTCTATTGATCCTGCAACGCAGGAAATGATCGCCCGGGCTCAAAAACTGGGCATTGAAACAGTATTTGACCGGGCTGAGACCATGAAGCCCTGCAATATCGGTATGCAGGGAACCTGCTGTAAAAACTGTGCCATGGGTCCGTGCCGTCTGCCTTTGCCCAAGGCCGGGATTGAAGGTGAGGACACCCGAAAAGGGTTGTGCGGCGCCACCGCCAATACCATCGCCGCAAGGAACTTTGCCCGTATGGTGGCTGCCGGTGCATCGGCCCATTCAGATCACGGGCGTGCCGTGGCCGAAGTCTTTTTGTCGGTGGCTCGAAAAGAGACCGAAGATTATAAGATCAAATCTCCTGAAAGACTTATACAAATTGCACCCTATTTTGGGGTTGCCACTACGGTTGAAAAAGACGGCGAGGAGCTGGATCGTGATTTTGATGAAATCGCCCTTGAAGTGGCTGAAAAGGCGCTGGCGGAATGGGGCAAGGCCGGAGGAGAGCTATTGTATGCCAAAAGAGCACCCCAGCCCCTGTATGAGCGTTGGAAGAAACTGGGGGTTGTTCCCCGAAACATCGACCGGGAAATTGTGGAGATCATGCACCGGACGCACATGGGTGTTGACCAGGATTATAAAAACCTGATCAAACAATGCACCCGTGCCGCCCTGGCCGATGGCTGGGCCGGCAGTATGATTGCCACCGATCTTCAGGATGTTATGTTCGGAGCCCCGACGCCGGTGCAGTCTGAAGCCAACCTTGGTATTATGAAAGAAGACCATGTCAATATTATTATTCACGGCCATGAGCCGATTTTGTCTGAGATGATCGTGGCTTCCGCCCAATCCAAAGAGATGATCGAGTATGCCAAATCCAAAGGCGCCAGGGGGATTCAACTGGGCGGGATCTGCTGTACGGGCAACGAGATTCTGCAGCGGCACGGCGTTCCGCCGGCCGGGACATTTTTGCAGCAAGAGCTGGCCATTATCACCGGCGCCTGTGATGCCATGGTGGTGGATGTTCAGTGTATTTTTCAGAATCTGGCGAATGTGGCCAAGTGTTTCCACACCAAACTGATTACCACCCATCCCATTGCCAGGATGGAGCAGGACAATGTGCTTCATATCGAGTTTGACGAACACCATGCCATGGAAGATGCCACCCGAATTGTCAAGATGGCCATCGACAATTTTGAAAACCGTGGTGCCGAGGTGATGATTCCCCGATACAAAGCGCCTCAGATCGCGGGATTCGGCGTGGAATCCATCGAATACCATCTGGGCGGGACGTTCCGCGGATCTTATTATACATTAAACGACAATATCATCAACGGCCGTATTCGGGGTGTGGCCGGTGTGGTGGGATGCAACAATGCCCGGACCAGACACAATGAAGCGCATATTGCCATTGTAAAAGAGCTGATCAAGAACGACGTGCTGGTTCTGACCACCGGATGCAACGGGATAGCCTGTGCCATGGAAGGTTTGCTCACGCCGGAAACCGCCCAGGTTTTCTGTGGGCCGGGTCTGGCCGAAGTGTGCGAGACCGTGGGTATCCCGCCGGTATTGCATCTGGGTTCCTGCGTGGACAACAGCCGGATTCTGCTGGCAGCCACCGAGGTGGTCAAAGCCGGCGGTCTGGGGAACGACATCTGTGATCTGCCGGCGGCCGGAAGCGCGCCGGAATGGATGAGTGAAAAGGCCATCAGCATCGGGCATTATTTTGTAACCTCCGGCGTATACACGGTCTTTGGATATCATATGCCTTTGGAAGGGGCTCCGGTATTTAAGGATTATCTGTATAAGGAGCTGGAAGGGATTTACGGCGGCATGTGGGACTGTGAACCGGACCCGATTAAACATGCCCATAAAATGATTGCGCATATCGATAAAAAAAGAAAGGCCCTCGGCATCGACAAGGCCAGGGAAAGAATCCTCATGGATATGGCGGATCGTCAGGCGCTAGAAGGATAAAAATAATGCGTGACGCATGTATAAGCAAGCTTAATGATACTGGATTTATTAAGGGATTTAGAATAAATCCTCAACGAAGGAGGAATGTATGTCAAAGCTAGTCGCATTTGCTGCCATTCAAGGCGGCTACAATGTTATTTCAGAAGTTGAAGGGCGTTTGAGAAACGCTCTGGCAACTTATAATGCAGATACCAAGGTGGAATTTCCCAATACCGGTTACTACCTGCCGGTCATCTATTCGCTCCTTGGGCACAAGGTTGAGACCCTGGAAGATTTGCAAAAACCGATGAAGTTTGCCCGCGGGCTGCTTCCGCCCCATATCAAACGGGTCAATCATCTGCCCTATCTGGGTCCTCTTCTGGATGCCGGTATGGCGGCCATACTTGCATATGAAATTCGGGAAGGGATCCGCAGCGTTACCGATCCTGATTTTTACTATCCCCAGGAAGATCCGGATATCGAGGCCGGCAAGATCTGGCTGGGTCCGGCAGATGACGTGATCTTGAGAAAAAGAGGGGTGGAGTTTGTGGACGGCACCGCACCCGGTTTCGCGGCCATTGTCGGCGCATGCCCCACTCCGGAAATCGCCAAGATGATCGTCGAAGATTACCAGTTGAAAAATCTTTATATCTTCTGCGCTTCCGGTCACAACGGAACATCGGTCATCGACCAGTTGATGGAAGCCGGTGTTCAAATCGGATGGAGCACACGGATCGTGCCCTTTGGACCCGACATCTCCTCTGCCGTATTTGCATTGGGGTTTGCCAATCGGGCGGCCATGGCCTTCGGGGGTGTTCAGCCCGGAGACTACAAAAAAATTCTTTTGTATAACAAGAACAGAATCTTCGCCTTTGTCAACGCCTTTGGTGAGATCGGAACCCGCTGGGCGTGTGCGGCGGCGGGCTGCGTCAACTGGGGTTTCCCGACCCTGGCCGATACGGATGTGCCGGAAATTTTACCCACCGGTATTTGTACCTACGAGCATGTGGTGCCCAATGTCCCCCATGATGAAATCTGCCAGAGATCGGTGGAAGTCCGCGGACTTAAAGTCCATGTCACCGAAATCGATATCCCGTTGTCTTTCGGTCCGGCATTCGAGGGTGAGCGGGTCAGGGGAAAAGACCTGTATGCCCAGTGCGGCGGCGGTAAAACCCAATGCACAGAATTGGTTAAAATGGCGGATATGAAAGCGATCGATGACGGCAAGGTGGAGATCATCGGGCCTGACATTACGGATATCAAGGAAGGAGAAACCTTTCCGCTGGGGATCTATATCCAAATCGCCGGTCGAGAGTTTCAGGAAGATTTCGAACCGATTTTGGAGCGCCAGATCCATCACCTGGTCAACTATATTCAGGGGATCATGCATATCGGACAGCGGGATATTTCATGGATCCGAGTGAGCAAGGCGGCCATGGAAAAGAACTTCAGCCTGAAGCATATCGGCGTTGTTCTGCATGCCAAGTTCCACCAGGATTTTGAAAAAATTCTGGATAAGGTTCAGATCACCCTGTATTCCAAAAAAGCGGACGTGGATAAGCTGACCGAAAGGGCCAGGGCCGAATACAAACACCGGGATGAACGGGTGGAGAACATGACGGACGAAGCAGAGGAAATTTATTACTCCTGTACGCTTTGCCAGTCTTTTGCGCCCAACCACGTTTGTACGGTGAGTCCTGAACGAACCGGTCTTTGCGGCGCTTACAACTGGATGGACTGCAAGGCATCCTATGAGATCAATCCCACCGGCCCCAACCAGCCCATCGAAAAAGGAGAATGTCTCGATCCGAAGCTGGGACAGTGGAAAGGCGTCAATGATTTCGTGTCCAAAGCGTCACGGGGCAACATTACCCATTACAACTTTTATTCCCTGGTGCAGGATCCCATGACCACCTGCGGTTGCTGCGAATGTATCGCGGCCATGCTGCCGACGTGTAACGGCGTCATGACGGTGGGACGGGATTACATGGGCGAAACCCCCTGCGGCATGAAATTCACCACACTGGCCGGAGTAATGGGCGGCGGCGCTTCTTCGCCGGGGTTCGTGGGTCATTCCAAGTACAATATTACCCAGCGTAAGTTCATTGTCGGTGACGGCGGTCTCTTTCGAATGGTCTGGATGCCCAAAATGCTAAAAGAAGAGCTTAAAGAGCGGCTCATCAAGAGGGGTGAAGAACTCGGCGATCCGGACTTTATCAATAAGATTGCCGACGAAACCGTTGGCACCTCAGAGGAAGAGATTATGCCGTTCCTCGAAAAAGTCGGCCATCCGGCCCTTTCGATGGATCCGATTATCGGATAGCCTATACACTTCAAAGGTTTAAGGAGCGCAAAATCGTCGCTCCTTAAACCTTGCACATTGAATATCAAAACTTGAAACCTGATCCACTAGAATAAGGAGATAACAATGGCATTAACCGGTATTCAGATTTTCAAACTACTGCCGAAAACCAACTGTAAGGAGTGCGGGGTTCCCACATGTCTTGCTTTTGCCATGAACCTGGCATCCGGCAAGGCGGAACTCGATGCCTGCCCGTATGTATCCGATGAAGCAAGGGACCAGCTTGCCGAGGCGTCGGCGCCGCCGATCCGGCCGGTGGCATTGGGGCAAGGTGTTCGAAAGACCAAAGCCGGGGGTGAGACCGTCCTGTATCGTCATGAGAAAACCTTTTACAGCCCAACGCCCATTGGCGCCATGGTCGGGTCCGATATCGCGGCGTCCGATCTTGAAGCCAAGCTCAAGTCTTGGAATGCCTTTCAATTTGAACGAGTCGGTTTTAATTTAAGACCCGAACTTGTGGCATTGAAAGATGTCAACGGCGACAAGGACGCCTTTGCGGCGGCGGCAAAAACCATTGCGGAAACATCGGAATTTAATTTGGTTTTGATGTCGGAAGATGCAGATGTTATGGCCGCCGGCATCGAGGCTTGTAAATTTAAGCGTCCGTTGATTTATGCCGCTACCGAAGGCAATATCGATGCCTTCGGCGCTTTGGCCAAAGACAATGATTTGCCTCTGGCGGTCAAGGCTGATTCCGTGGAAGGCCTTGTTCCGCTGACCACCAAGCTGGCGGAAATGGGCCTCAAAGACCTGGTCATCGATCCGGGATCCAGAGAGATCAAGCAGGCGTTTCAGGACCAGGTGGTCATTCGCCGGGAAGCGCTCAAGTCTTTAAACCGGGCACTCGGCTTTCCGACCATTACGTTTCCGTGTGAAATGGCCTCGAACCTGGACATGGAAACGATCATTGCCGCCATGTTTATCGCAAAATACGGCGGCATTACGATTCTGTCGGATTTTGGCGGTGAGAGTCTTTTCTCCCTGTTGGTTGAGCGATTGAACATTTATACGGATCCGCAGCGACCCATGACCGTAACAGAGGGTATTTATGAAATCGGTAACCCGGATGAAAATTCTCCGGTGCTGGTGACCACCAATTTCGCCTTGACTTACTTTATCGTAACCGGTGAAATTGAGGGAAGCAAGGTGCCCTCATGGCTGCTGATCAAGGACTCCGAAGGTCTGTCCGTTTTGACGGCCTGGGCGGCTGGAAAATTTTCCGGCGATGATGTCGGGATGTTTATCAAAAAATGCGGTATAGCGGATAAAATCAAAAACAAGGAAGTGATTATTCCCGGTTATGCAGCGGGCATTGTTGGGGATATGGAAGAAGAATTGCCGGATTGGACCATCACCGTGGGCCCGAGGGAAGCCGCCCATCTTCCGGCGTTTCTTAAATCCAAATAACGGCTTAAAAACGCTTGTTGGATTAAATTAGGTTCCGTTGTCGTCATTTTGGATGTCAAGCATTTTTAGTTCACTTGGCATGAGTCCTTCGATGTTTGTTGTGTTGATGTTCAGCTGACAAACGACGAGTGACAAGTAATACTGTGTGGCAAGGGGTCATGCCCCGGGACAACATCAGGCGATTGCCGATAGAGAAGGGAGGTTTTATGTTACTTATAGGTGAAAGTTTGAACGTCATATCAAAAAAGATCGGCAAGGCATTCAAGGAGCGTGATCCCAAGCCGATCCAGGAAGAAGCCCTTTTTCAAAAGAAAAAGGGGATGGATATTATTGACATCAATCTCGGGCCGGCAAAAAAAGACGGACATGAATTGATGCCCTGGGTGGTTGAGGTGGTCCAGGAAGTGGTGGACGATATTCCGCTGGCGCTTGATACATCCAATATTGACGCGATTGCGGCAGCCCTCAAGGTCTGCAAACTGCCGCCCGTTATCAATTCCATCATGTGCCGCCCGGAGCGTTACGAGAAAATGATTCCATTGGCCGCGGAACATAATGCCGACTTTGTCGCGCTCATGTGGGGGCCTGAAGGACTTCCGAGAGATGAGAACGAACGCGCAGCGCTATGTGTTGAGCTACTGTATGCCGCCAATGAAGCCGGAATCCCCAATGAAAAGATCTGGGTGGACGGCATTGTAACGCCGGTAAACATCCAGCAACCCCAGGCCATCAGCTTGATGGAATTTACCGGGATGATTCAGGATATTGCGCCTGGAGCCAAAACCACCTGCGGGCTGTCCAACATTTCCAATGGCCCGCCGGACCATTTGCGGCCGATTTTGAATCAGACATTTATGGTGATGCTCCAAAAATACGGTATGGAATCGGTTATCGCGGATCCCCTTGACGACCAGTTGATCTCCATTGCCAAGGGCGAACGCCAGGATATCGTGGATCTGATTTACGGCATTATGGACGGCAAAAGCCCGGATATGGCCGGTCTTTCAAAAGAGCTGCAGGACTATGCCAAAACCACCAATGTGATTCTCGGGAAATCTCTATACTCGGATTCATGGCTCAAGCTCTAGCGGTTTATTTAAAAATAGGCAATTAAAAAAGCCCCTCCTTTTGGGGGGGCTTTTTTAATTGATGATTGTCGATAGAAGAAATGAGCATATAATATTAACGGATTGAAATACACTTGAAAATAGCGACAGCGTCTGATATTTTTACAACTGATATTTGAAGCCATTTTTAATCGACAATCAACAATCATAAATAAACATACAATGGGGTTGATATGATACAGTCAAAAGCCCTTGAAGTGAATATCGCAAGTTATTCGGTGGATGTCGTCATAGATGAAAAATATTCAGTGTTACAAGAGGTGTTGTCCAAATATTACGGCATCATGGAAGGGTTGAACACCTTCCTTAAAGAGTTGGCCCATCCTTACCGGAACTGGGAGTTTATTGTTCAGGAGGCCAGGGTTTATTCTCTCGATTATTTCCATCTTCTCAAAACCCATCCCAAAGGGCCGGAAGCCGCAAAACTGCTTGTCGATATTTTCACCCTGGCGATCGATTCGGAAAGCGGCATCGAAGTCAGAGCGGAGGCCGTGGACAACTTTATGCTTTTTATCCAAAAAGTCATCAAAGAATCCGAAGACGACTTTAAAAGATTCAAACCGATTGTTGATGATGCCTTCGATCGCATCAGAAATTATGCGGGAGACGATTTTTTTCTGTTTGTCAAAAGTTTCTATCAGATACGGAAACTGGCGGGGACGCTTTTAAATTATTCGGCAGAAATGAAAGAAGATTGTGAATCGATCAATCGGCTGCTTATAAAATATTACGATTGCATATATGGCTACTGGTTGAGTGAAAGGGATCCCTGGGAATGGTTTAAAGACGAGGCGGATAGGATCGACCGACCCGAGAATTTAAAAAATGTTTTCGAACATATTTCCCATGACGAGATCAACCGATATAAGGCCACGCTTGAAAAAATAACGACCTCCGGCGGCATCACATCGGAAATGGTGTTAAGAAAACTTGTGGGTCTCCCCGATTACAACCGGTTCTTGGAAACCTACCGGGAAATTCCGCAAAGCCTTCTGAATGAAAGCCGCAACATCGATCAGGGTCACCGGTGGCGGCTTATTTTTCTTTTCCATATCATGAACATTTCCGGACTGACCATGATTCATGAGGAAACGTTAAGAGACATCAATCGAACATTAAGCTGGCTCATTGCGCATGAAAGCAATCTCAATATTGGGAACTTGATCCATAAAACCTTTTCCATCTTAAAAGCGCAAACCCACGAATATCCGGCAACAACACTGAATTGTATTCTTAATATGGGAAAAGGGGTATATAAAACAGATGACAGCGATCTCGTCAAATTTTTTATCGAATATGTCATTGATTTGGGATTTCAGTCACCGGGCATCAGCGGTGTCGGAAACGACTGGCAAATAAAAGTCAACCCCGCTCATATCCTCAATATCCGGACCTGGCTTGAACTGATTGAACTCAACCCCATGTGGTCGACCCGGCTTCTTTCATGTTTGATTATCCATTTGTCAATATGTGGTGTATTTATTAAAGATATAGATCTTTTCCCACGTGATATTACCCGACTTCTCAACAGCGGTATCGGACCGGTATACAACTTGGTCAAACAGCTTTGCAGGCTTTTTCCGGTGTACTTTAATGATATCGGCGCAGAAGGAAAACTACGGGATATATCTACAAAAGTTGACGAAATATCAGGCAGGAGGGATCTGTTAATTCATTTTTTAAGAAAGCAGAGCCATGTGGAAAGCAGTAATCGGATCATCGATTTTATGAAGGCAACCTTTAAATTCTGGGAAACAAAAGAAAAAGGTGTTCTGGAAGCCTTTGTCCCGCCCAATATTTACACGGAAATTAATAACGACGGACCGTACATCGACGGCGTTCACAAAGTAATAACACGGCTCAAAGAAAAAGGGATATCTTTGCCGAACGATCTTATCACACTTCAAGAAGATGAGATAAAGTCTATTATTGAAGGGGTTGCAGGCGTATCAAAGCATGATTTGGAGAGAGTCGAGCTTACGATAACCTTATATAAACTTTTAGATCAGAAATATAATCTCAATTTTATAGAAATAAATAATTATCTTGCTCAACTCCAAGCCGACGCCTTCCCGGATTTGAGCAAGTTGCATGATGCTTTAAAAGAGCCTGATTTGATTAAAAAGATATACAACCTGCTCGACTATCTGGAAGAGTTGAAAAAAATAATACTATCTGAACAGACCTATGAAATCAAGGAGGATATTTATAAAAAAAGACACATTACCATAGACATTCCCTCCATGTACGGCAGCTATCGTGAAAGGAAGTTTGACTCTCTCGGGCTTGCATTTCGAATAAAATCTATGGTTAATGTGCTTTTTGAAGTTTTGGTGGATAATACGGATCTCAGCCTAATAACAAAAGCCACTTTTTATCAAATCTACAACCGGTTAAATTTGTTTTACAAAGCGTTGCAACTCGATGGGATTCCTTCGGTCGAAATTGAGCGACAGCTGGATATGCTGGCCCAATCGCTTGAAGCGAGAGAAATTACTTTTACACAGTATCTTGACATCTTTAAGGGATTCGCTTTGGCTGTAAGGAATATCATCAACGATTATTTTAATAATATTCACGGTGAAAATTTGAGCCAGATTCTATCTCAGATACCTATGGAACAGATTCTGCCGAAGTACATTCCGTTAAGCGACACAATTGATCATGAAAAGCTGAAACACAGGGTGTCCGAAATTTTCTTCCGGGATCGAATTGCTTTTTCTTTGGGGCTTCAGCAACTCGATCTGTTTTTAAGCCGAATCCTAAACACCCTCTTTCAGCAGGCCAATAAACTTCCTGAAGATAAGTTGCATCATCTGCTTCTTTATGATCCTAAGCGGGCGATGACATCTATGGATAAAATTCCCAAGTTGGTTTCCGGAATTATTCATCTGGGAAGTAAAGGACTGAATCTCGTTAAACTGAAGAATTTCGGAATGCCGGTTCCCCCTGGTTTTATAATTACGACCGAGGCCTTCCGATGTAGAGAGATCATCGACAGCTATGCGCCGGCCAAACAAAATTTCATGGATCAAATTTTGCGACAAATATCCGATATCGAAAAGAAAAGCGGCAAAACCTTTGGCGACCCTATGAATGCCTTGCTCTTTTCAGTAAGAAGCGGGTCTGCCATTTCACAACCCGGAATGATGGATACGTTTCTTAATGTCGGGATGAACGAGAATATTGCAGTAGGCATTGCAAAACGTACCGGTAATGAATGGTTTGCTTGGGACAGTTATCGCCGGTTCCTGCAATGTTACGGTATGGCTTCAGGACTTGAAAGGGATGACTTTGACGCGATTATCAGCGAATTGAAGCGAAGATCCGGTGTTCAGTTTAAAAAGCAGCTTACCGGTCCGCAGATGCGAAAAGTGGCCCTGACTTACAAAAGCATGATAATCAATTCAGGTATAGATGTTATCGACGATCCTTTTGAACAGCTATATTTTACGATTAAAAAGGTCTTTAGTTCCTGGGAAGGTCCCAAAGCAAGAACATATCGTAAAATTATGGGGATATCCAATGACTGGGGAACGGCCGCTACCATACAAGAAATGGTTTTCGGAAATGTTACCCAGCAATCCGGCACCGGTGTTTTTTTTACACATAATCCCAGGTGGTTAGAAGACAGCCTGAGGCTGTGGGGTGACTTCACTATCGGCAATCAGGGTGAAGATGTCGCTTCAGGCCTGGTCAATACATTGCCAATATCGATTATACAGCAGGATATTGAAATGCGAGAAACAGACATCACCCTTGAAAGCCATTTCCCCGAGATTTATAAGGCATTAAAAGATTTGGCGAACGAATTGATCCACGCAAAAGGATGGGGGCCTCAGGAAATGGAGTTTACTTTTGAAAGCCCTCGTGCTGAAGATCTTTTCCTGATGCAAACCCGGGACATGGCCATTCGTGAAAGAAAGAAGGTTTTAACTTTTGACCTTGATGATATTACGAAAGAAAAATTACTGGGGCATGGTGTCGGTGTCAGCGGCGGCGCCATGAGCGGAAGGATCGTTTTCGATCTGAAAGAGATCGAGCAATGGAAAAGCAAGGAGCCCGAAACGTCTGTGATTCTTGTAAGGGGGGATACGGTTCCGGATGACATCAGGGAGATCTATGCAGCGGACGGTCTTTTAACGGCCCGCGGCGGGGTAACGTCTCATGCCGCTGTTGTGGCCTACCGGCTGG
>CAZQAF010000023.1:0-23741 GCA_964591175.1 uncultured Desulfobacteraceae bacterium
AAAAAGTCTTTTCGTCCGATCCGCCGGTCGAAGATGCCGCTGGCGGTGAGGCGGATAAGTATCTGCGTTGAGCCCTCGTCTCAGGTCCTCAACATACTTGAGTATGTCTACGGGGTGATCCTCGCCCTCGTCTTCCGTCTTCGCCTGAAGGCTACGGCGGACCAGTGATCTCGACCGAAAATCCTAATTTTGAGATGGCTTCTAGTGAATCGGCACTTCAACCGCATTTTCCATTGGATCTTTAAAAGGGACTACCACTTTCAGCAATCCATTCTCATAGGTCGCTTTAGCATTGTTTGGATTTACGGGGCAGCAAAAGGCACCGGCGCTAACATAATCGAATTCTTCTCTTGGTGCACGAAGGTTGAAACTGTCGTCAAGTAATTTTAAACTGATATTTTCCTTTTTCACTCCCGGAATCGTGATTTCAAGATTTATATTATTGTTGCCCTCGTCAATATAAGAACATACGTCTGCAGCGACTATTCTTCGTTCATCTGCCATATTGATCACCTCCTCAATAGGATTCAACCTCAACCATGAAAAACGGTTTGTATCTCATCGCATTATGATCCGCAGGCTGTACAATGCCTGTCATATTTATTACAATAATAACGAAATGATGAAATGCAACGAGAAGATCGGTTCAATCTTTTGCACGTGTTCCATTCAGCAGCGTAACCATTAAGATAATCGCAATGTTTGCCATATGAACCCGTCTCCAGAGATGATCACAGTTTTTCCCCATGTGTTTCAAGGTAATCCGAGACACCCTCGGCTGTCGGTTTCATGCCGCTGTCGCCTTCTTGCCACCCGGCAGGACAAACCTCGCCATATTTCTCGGTAAATTGCAGCGCATCAACAAGCCGGAGCATTTCATCCATATTCCGGCCCAACGGCAGATTGTTCACTACCTGGTGCTGAACGATCCCTTCCTTGTCAATAAGAAAAGAAGCCCGCATGGCGACCCCGGAATCAGGATGTTCAATGCCATACGTTTTTGTTATATCACGCTTGAGATCTGCAACCATGGGAAAGTGCACCCGGCCGATGCCCCCTTTTTCAACAGGCGTTTCGCGCCATGCAAAATGGGTAAACTGCGAATCGATGGAAACACCGACCAATTCAACAGATCGTTTTTTGAATATCTCAAATCGGTGGTCAAAAGCGATAATTTCCGTGGGGCAGACAAACGTAAAATCCAAGGGCCAGAAAAACAGGACGATGTATTTTCCCCGAAGATCCGACAATCTGAAGTCTTCCTTTATGATACCGTTCGGCATGACCGCAGGAGCAGTGAAGTCCGGTGCTTGGGTTGCGACGAGTATACTCATGATATCCTCCTTTCTATAGTTCTTCCATATCGAATTCCTTAAAATTAAACCAATATCCGGTATGCGTAATATAGTCCAGTTCGGCCTGAACCGCTGCAATATGATTCTCTTCAATCTCCAGAAAACGGGCAAACATTTGTTGACCTTCCCGGGTCATTTTTTTGACCATTTTTTCGTAAAAATTGCTGGTTTCAACTTCTGCCTGAAGCGCTCTGCCGAGAATGACTTTTATACTGCTAAGATCCTCGGTGGATATGTGCGCCGCAATTTTTTCAGATGCTTTCTGAACCATCTCCTTTGGCGGAACAATGGAATCGAGTTTTTCCACAGACAGCTTCCCGCTTTTTCGCCAGGATTTGAGTCTTTCCTGCAAATAATCGAGATGATGTTGCTCATCGTCTCCCAGCATTTTGAAAAAATGCCGGCCTTCGGGATCGAGAACGCTTTGGGCGGCATTCCGATAGATATCACGTACTTTCGTTTCATAATCGATGGCCGTCTGTATTGCTTGTTCCATTTCCACGGTTGCGCTCCTTGTTTTAAAAGCCGTTGGAAGATAAAAGCGAATGGGGATCATTTGAGACAAAAACAATACCTATATGAGCAATCAATTTTCATGCCATAATTTCAGAATTTGGGTTGTCGACAATATGATTTTGAATTATCAAAGGCTTAGACGTATAGGTTGATGAAAAGATTTGTGAGGAATGTCAGATGAACACTTTTTTGAGACATAATGTCTCAAAAAAGTGTATCGTTAGAGATGGATTTAAGTGATAAAAAAACGGAAAAAATCAGGCACCGTCATTGGCAATCAGGTTCTGCGCGGTCATTTCCTTGGGTATGTCCAGTCCGAGCAGAAACAAGACCGTTGGCGCAATGTCCGACAATTTACCGCGGCGGATAAGCCGGCGGTTCCGGGAATCGCTCGCGACATAAATGACCTCGACCGGATTTACCGTGTGGCTGGTTTTGGTCATATCGGTATCATAGTCCACCATTTGTTCGGAGTTACCGTGATCTGATGTGATGAGAATGTGGGCATCCATTTCAAGAAGGCGATCGACAATTTTGCCGATACACTCATCCACCACCTCAATTGCTTTTTTAGCGGCATCGAAATTTCCCGTGTGACCGACCATATCTCCATTGGCAAAATTAACGACAATGAACTGATAAGGGGTGTTCCGCATTCTTTTGAGAAGTTCATCGGTGACATGGTAAGCTTCCATTTCCGGATGGCTGGCAAAGGTGGCCGGATCGAATCGGCTGGGTACGTCGACCTGATCTTCGTTGGGGTAAGGCGTGGTGGTCTTGCCGTTGAAAAAGCTCGTAACATGCCGAAACTTCTGTGTTTCAGCAATTCTTAGCTGGCGCAATCCTGCACGGGAAATCACTTCGCCCAGAAGGTGTTTCATCCCGCCGCCGGCGTCCATAGCGCCCAGCATGTAGTTCGTAAACTCATCCCAATACCGTGTCAGGCCCACATAGGTTATATTTCGTTTTGCCTTGAGTTTTCCGGGATAATTCGGATCGACAAAAGCCATGGAAAGTTGAATGGCGCGATCCTGCCGGTAGTTGGTGTGCAAGATTACATCGTTATCCCTGACGCCGTCGTAATCGGCGATAACATGCGGGGGAATATATTCATCGAACATTTCCACATTGTCGGGCGTCTTGTCATTTGCATAGGATTTCTTGACCGCTGTTTCGGCATCCGGGGCTCGACGACCTTCACACAAGACGATGCAATGGTAAGCCTGGTCCGTCAATTTCCAATTCCTGGAACGGTCCATTGCGTAGTAGCGGCCCATAACGGTGCCGATGGTGCATTTTCCGACGTCATCCATCACCTGGCCGAGCTTTGCCAGGTATTCCAAACAACTCCGCGGCGGCGTGTCGCGTCCGTCCAAAAAAGGATGGATAATGATGGGGCCGTCCGGATATTCCATCCTTGCACGCCGCATGATTTTAAAAAGGTGTTCCTGGTGGGCGTGCACCCCCTCGTCCTGGAGCAAGCCGAACAAATGAAGACGACTCCGATGTTCTTTCCAGTTGCTGATCAGTGCTTTCCATTTTTTTGCGGCAAAAAGTTTTCCGGTACTCAATCCGTCATCAATACGCTTGAGTTCCTGAATAACGATTCGGCCGGCACCCATGTTCAGGTGTCCCACTTCCGATGATCCTTGATAGCCATCCGGAAGGCCAACAGGTTCTCCGGCACAGTCCAAAAGTGTCCAGGGATAAATGGCTTTGTACCGGTCGATATTGGGTGTATCGGCGGCAAACACGGCATTGCCCTGTATGATTTCGCTGTATCCCCAGCCGTCACGAATGATTAAAACTACAGGCCGCATGGTTTCTCCTTTCAAATTTGATCTGGATGTAAAGATGCCGGCTATTTCAGGCTTATCCGATATTTTTTGAGAAAATCTGATGGGTTATAGGACAATTTCGACTTGCGAAGACCGGCATCGCCGAGATCCTGCTCACGATTTACGATTTTAAAATTCTGACCGAAGTATTCAAGAAACATCTGATTGACGGCCTGATATGTTCCTTTGAAATCGACATTTCCTTTTTCGAAATGAATCACCAGCGTATCTTTTGACAAAGGTTCTGCAATGGTGTAGGCAACCATTTGCCGGTCCACGAGAATCGCGCCGCCAATGGGGTCTTCCAGTTTTTCCCAGGAACCCAGCACACGTGAAATCGCAAGATTTTCAGCAGCCAGCGCGTCTAATGACTGGCAATCGTGCCATGTACACCATTTTTCTTGTAGCGCCATGGCCATATCGATCATTTCTACATCCAGAGGGACAAATTGAAAATCGTAATTTTTTTTGAATTGATTCAACAGGTTCTTTTTTTTGTGAAACCGTCTTCCGCCAAGTTGGGTCAGTTCATTGACATCGTAAAGATAATCCCAATGTTCCCTTGACTCCTCGATGAAGATTCGATTTCCTATTTTTTCTTTCCAGAGCACCATCAAGTCCTCAGGAACACGATGAAAAACGGCCGTCGAATCAAAATATTCGTCAAAACACAGATTCCAGTCAATTTCCGGCCATGGCGCGACAGGCGCCCAAAATACCTCTTTGGGGATCGTTTGTTTTATCCAAACCATCTGGTCCGACCATGCCCAATAAAGCCCGAACACATCCGCCCATCCCCAAAGGTTAATAAAGCTGTAATCGGATGCTTTTTGAGGAAATTGCGAAAAACATTTTAAGTACTTGTCTTGCTTGGCCAAACTGATGGGCTCGAAATTCAAGGGCATTTTTAAGCCTTTCACCATTTTAAATTGTGCCGCACGTTAGCTGTTTCAGACGTTTACCGCTTCAGGCATGATTAAATTTTTGACTAAAAGGACCTGGACCCCGTTGATTCGTTTAAAGGGAGCAAACGGTTGCTAAAGCGAAACGAACAAATTTGTGTTTGACGTTCAATGTATACATTTTGTAAGTATCAATCAAGTGTTAGTCAAATAATATTCAACATGGCTGACGGTAACGGAGGTTTCGGTAAAAAAGGAATTGTTTTGGCGACAGAGCCGCTTTTAAAATAAAGGACTATCTTGGCCGAAAGTTTATGAATCGGTTTCAAAAATTATCCGAAATGACCATGAACTTAACAGGAAAACTTGATGTTGCGGCAGTTCAACCGTATCATTTTTCAAGACGCTAAACACTTGCGATAATACCCGTGAAATTTATCAACATTTTTGCCATTGCCGTGGCATTGGCCATGGATGCGTTTGCCGTGTCGATTGCCACCGGTATAAATTTAAAAAAAGTCAGCTTTCGCCAGATGTTTCGCCTGTCCTGGCATTTTGGCCTGTTTCAGGCCATGATGCCGGTCATCGGCTGGTGTGCAGGAGCATCGATTCGCAGCTACATCGAACGATATGATCATTGGATTTCTTTTGGATTGCTCACCTTTGTCGGTATCCATATGATCAAAGGGGCCTTCGAGCATGATCATCATAAAGGACCCAAAAAAGATCAAACCAAAGGATGGACGCTGGTGATGCTGTCTGTTGCAACCAGCATAGATGCGCTGGCAGTGGGCTTTTCGATATCGCTTCTGAATGTTTCTATATGGACGCCGGCATTGATCATCGGTGTCGTGGCAGGATTGTTTTCAATTGCGGGACTTCACATGGGTGAGCGTATCGGATCCGCCAGGCGGCTGAGTCTTTATGCGGAAACCATCGGCGGGGTTGTTTTGATCGCCATCGGGCTGAATATTTTATATGGCCATGGCGCGTTCACCGCATTTTTGGACTGAGAAATAAAATACGGCCAAACTTAAAAATCAATCCTGGGCGATGATCCATACGTTTTTAAGATGATCCGGCTGGAATTCTTCAATGATTTTACCTTTTTCTACAAATGCCGCCATATAATGGTATGCGTTTTCATATACAGCCATTACGGATTCGAATTTTTGGAAAATCGGATCTTCCGTGTCCAGCGATCCTTTGAGCTTGTGCAACAATCCGCTCCCCTCTTTAAAATGATTTTCAATTTCTTTGAGAATTTTCTTTCGTCTTTCGTGTTTTTTCCGCTCCTTGGCGATAATCGGCAAAAGTCGCTGAACGGACAATTCGATCAGCGCATCCCTGGGGGTGTTAAAATTTCTCGATACATTCTCTAAAGACGAAAGAGATCTTCTGCTGATCACGTAAGTTTTTTGGATACGGCCTTGCTTATCCAATTTGACATCCTGAATTTCCCGGGCGATGGATCTTAAAGATTGCCCATCTTCAGCCAAATGATCAAACAGGGATTTTTGCTTGATCCCAAGATGGGCAGCGACAATGCTGATGGCTTCGATACACCCTTCCGATAGTTTGAAGGTTGCACGTACGGATTGTCGGCCTCTTAAATCTGAAGTGAATGTCCGGGGTAATGAAGCGTCATTTGTAATTCCTTTTTTTTCATCCTGTTTCATGTATTTCTCCTTAAAAAATGAGTTCAATGTCTCATTACTTAATAGTATTTATTTTTCAGGATAATGCAATCATTTTTTTAATACATTATATTGACATCGAACAATTCGTCTTTATCGTATCGCAGGTGTCCAAGAAGCGAAAAAGTCAACTGCTGAGCAGATGTTTGGGGATTCATGAAAATTAAAACGGTTAAAAGACGACGCCTTTGTCCGCGATCCTGATGTTCTTTCACAGGTCCCGTTGATCGGCTTCGAAACATAGCGGTTGTATTATTTATATAATATATATAAATAAGTAATGTGATTATTGTTGACAAAACTATATCGGTGTTTATTGTAATATCAAGAAAGAATAAAATCATATAATGGAGGTAAGATTATGGAACTTATTAGATGGAACCCAATGAGAGAAATGTTCAATGTTCGTCGTCAAATGAATCACTGGTTCGATGACGCTTTCAGTCCGATGGCTCGGGATGATGCCAAGCTGTCCTTGTGGGACTGGCACCCGGTCGTGGATGTTTATGACAATGATGAAAATATCGTTATCAAGGCCGAGCTTCCCGGCATCGACAAGAAAGACATCAATATTGACGTAAAGGACGGGGTGCTGACCCTCAAAGGCGATCGTTCATGGGATAATGAAGTTAAAAAGGATAAGTATTACCGCAGAGAAAGATCGTTCGGAAGATTTGAAAGGGCCTTTCAGCTCCCTGTTGACGTCGATCCTGGAAAAATCAGCGCGGATTATAATGACGGTATTTTAAAAATCAGTATTCCCAAACCAGAAGAACAAAAACCAAAACAGATTACCGTTCACTAATCTCCACTTGAATCAGGATTAAAATCACGGGGCGGTTCATCACGAACCGCCCCTATTTTTAGGGCGTTCAGGAGGTGATGATCATGACGCTTTTGAGATTTTACCTTCCGGGTATTGTGTTGATTTCAGCAGCCGTTCTGATATTGGCTTTCCCTGAGATTCTGGTTGCCATGGTATCGGCCTTGATCATAATAACGGGCTGTATTGCGCTGGCGGTCGGACACGGTATTCGAAAGTCCGAAATCAAATTGAATAAAATGGACCAACAATTTCAAACCTCCGGTTGGCACAGATATTGCTTTTTAAAATCAGAGAGAAATATATGGTAAGGTTTAGAAGCATAACCGGGGGATGCGATGGATCAGATACATGATGTTATTATTTTGGGTACCGGGCCAGCCGGGCTTCAGGCGGCCATCCATGCCGCCCGTGCCAAAGTTTCGGTATTGGTGATGGGACGCGAGCACAAATCGAGTCTTTTCAGAGCCCATCTGGAGAATTATTGTTGTATCTCTGAAATTTCAGGAGGAGAACTGCTGCAGCAGGGCATTAATCAAGCCCTGGATTCCGGGGCACGCTTTTTACATGAAGACGTGATCAAAACATCAAGAGACAACGACATGTTCACCGTTGTCACCGAAAGTGGAAAAACACTCAAGACCCGGACGCTGATCATGGCCATGGGCGTCTCCCGAAACCGTCTGGGGGTTCCCGGAGAAAAGAAATATCTCGGTCAGGGCGTCACCTACTGCGTAGACTGCGATGCCAATTTTTACAAAGGGCTCACGGTGGCGGTGGTCGGTAATGAATCCGCTGCGGTTTCCGGGGCGCTGACACTCTTGTTTTATGCAAAAAAGGTTCATCTTGTTTCGGACCAACTTCAGGTTTCCGATCGGCTCAGCTACCAAATTCAAGAATCGGATGTCGAGATACATCTTGGACATAAGGTCACCGAGATCATCGGTGACGATGTCGTAAAAGGAGTGATTTTAGATGACGGCCGGGAGCTCGACGTGGAGGGTGTCTTCATCGAGACCGGCGCCAAAGGCGCGGTGTCCCTGGCCGCGATTTTGGGTGTTTCTCTGGATCCGGAGAAGTTCCAGTTCATTGTTACAGACAAGCAGCAGCAGACCAATATAGAGGGAGTTTACGCCGCAGGAGATATCTGCGGGCCGCCGTGGCAGGTGGCCAAAGCCGTGGGAGAAGGCTGTGTTGCAGGTCTTGCCGCAGCCAAGTATGCAAAAAAAAAGAAAAGCCGGTGAACATCGATGGGGTGTTCACAGGGAAGCGCACTCACCGAACACCTGCAAACATCGCCAGTTGTATCACGACCGCCGTTGACCGCTGATACACGAGGTCCCCGGTCCGGGATAGCCCTTGCATATCCAGGGTCTGACGGGATAGATTCCGCAAGCTGCATGTTCTTTGTTGTATCTTAAAAACGGACAGGGTGCGGCATTATATTCGGTTGGTTCGATTTGTCCGGAATATTCATTCCGGACAAACCCGTATACGTTCATAAAATCCGACAACCGGATACCAAGAGAACAGGCAGCCAATTCAGGATCCAACTCAGACCAGGGAATTCCGATCCTTTTACAGCAGTTCCCACATCGTTTGCAGTTGAAGCGCGTCGGTATCATCTTCATAGAACATGTACACTTTTCACGATATTTTTCAATGAAAATCTAACAACGCATTTTTTGTGAAAGGGTTTCGGCAAGCCCGAAGAATTGACACTGTCATAAAATCATTATATTAAGCAGGCATACTCGTACCCCGAAAACTTTGGAGAAATATGGTGGAAGAACGCGCTGTTTTTAAAGAAACGTATCAAAATTACCTGGACCGGATTGAGAAAATCGACCTTCATAAACGATCGGAGGCATTGGGCGGGCGTATTGAAAAAGACGAGATGGTGGTCTCATTTTTCGGAAAATCCTACAGGATTTCCAGCCGGGGGATAACAGACCCCTTCGGAAAACAGCCGCCCATGGGAATCTGTGTCGTGATGTGCAAATACCTGCTGCTTTGTCCGGACGTGCCGTCACTGGACAAAGAGTGGGTCTCCTTTAGAGACTTCAAAAATACCGCACCGTTGATTCATAGCTTTGTAAATCATACGGAAGGACCTATAGCCAGGCATTTTTCGAATCGTTTAGAAGATTTATCAGTGGCTTGCGAAAAACTCGGCGGAAAGAATCCGGGACTGGACTTGAGCTATCAACTGATCATGAAACTGTATTCGCTCCCGAAAGTGCCGGTCCTTTTGCTTTTTGACGATGCGGATGAAGAATTCCCGGCCCAGTGCAAGGTCCTTTTTGAAAGGCGCGCGGAACATTACCTCGACCCCGAATGTTTGGCAATTTTAGGCACGCTTCTTTACAATTTTTTAAAAAAAGACCCATCTGCAAAAAATCAGGATTAAAAGTGACGGCTCTAACTTAGTCCATATCTTTCCCGCAACCGGTGAGACAATTCCCGGACCACCTGAAAAGCTTTTTCAACGGTCTTTTCTCCGTCAGGGTTAACCAGGCAGCAGGTTGCCGGAGACAAGAGACTTCTCGATAGGAGAAAGGTTCTATCGATGCCCTTAGCATCCAAAATATTCCACAGCCCCGTGATTCTTGTTTCCAAAGATCCAATATTTTCAGCCTCAAAGGGTTCAAAATTAGTGGGTACAATTCCCCACGCGATAACGCCGCCGCGGTCGAGAAATCGCTTAATCGATGCGGAATACGAAGAAAAGACGTCCCCGTTTTGAAAGATGTCCAGAGAAAGAATATCGAGATCGAGATTCAATAGAAAATCCCAGTCCGGATTTCCGCATAAATGGATGCCGCGGGGTCTGTCCACCATCGAAAAGAAATGCTCAAGGTCGTATTTGGCTTTAGTGCTGTCGTAACCGGACAGGGCGCTGAACAAAAACTGCAGCCCCGGTTCATCGATAAACATAAAGGCATGGGAATTTATCTGTTGCAACCGTTTGAGCTGAACATTGATGCGTTTTGCCATAAATTCGAGCATAAATGGGCGTATCGTATCTTCAAAGAGAATCGGCCGGTCATCCTGGTCAAGTACATTTAAGCCAAAGCTGACCGGGCCCTCCAGCTGCCCTCTGATGGCCGGGCGAAGGGAAAGATCCATCGCAAGAAATTTATGATAAACCGTAGAATAGGCTGTGGTGATGTCAAAATATTCCGGCTCATTAAAATGGGCCATGGTTTCTTCAAACTCATTGATAAATTTATCCATGGAAAAACGAAGGGTTCGTTTTTCCATGTCCAGAACAATTCCAGGGAAGTGTTCGGCGGCCTGGACATACATGTCCTCATAATAACTGACATGAGGGAGCTGTGGCCAAAAGGGAATATCCATGGACAGGGCGAGTTCAAGGGCCTTATCCTCATCCTTATGTGGCATGACCGCCATGGCAGTGGTCTTAAGATCTCCGGGGATTGTCATCGAAGGCTTTATTCAAAAAATTTAATAAGTCAATGTTTTTAAAAGGTTAAATGGTTATGCCTTTGTTTTATGGAAAAAAGATGCGTTCCACTTCTTTTTCGGCAAGAATTTTTTCCTCTCGCACGATTTGCACAATGGTCTTGCCAGTTTCATAGGCCCTCTTTGCGATCTCGGCGGCCTTGTCGTATCCGATATGCGGCACCAGATAGGTTGCCATGGCCAGGCTTTTTTCAACGTTGGCGGCACATGTTTGCCGGTTTGCCCGAATACCTTTGACGCATTTATCCGATAGAATCCGGATTCCGGAAGAAAGAAGGTCTATGGATTGCAATAGGTTGTAGGCAATTACCGGCAGCATCACAATCAATTCGAAATTACCCGCCTGCCCGCTGATGGTAATGGTGGTATCGTTTCCCATGACCTGGGTGCATACCTGAATGACGGCTTCCGGGATAACCGGATTGATTTTCCCGGGCATAATGGAAGATCCGGGTTGAAGTGAAGGAATTGCTATTTCGCCCAGACCGCACCGGGGCCCGGAAGAAAGCCATCGGATATCGTTGCAAATTTTCACCAAGCCGGCCGCGATGGTTTTTAAAGCACCGCTGGTTTCGATGGCCGCATCCTGGGCGCCCTGGGCTTCAAAATGGTTTTGGGCTTCTTTAAAATTAAGTTTTGAATATTTTGAAATCAAAGCAATAACTCTTTTTGCAAAATCAGGATGGGCGTTCAACCCGGTTCCAACGGCCGTGCCACCCAGAGCAAGCTCTGACAGACGGTCCTCAACCGCTGCTATGCGTTTTATGGCAAGGGCCATTTGCCGGGCATAACCTGAGAAAGCCTGCCCCAAAAATATGGGAACGGCATCCTGCAAATGAGTTCTTCCCATTTTTTTGACATCTTTAAATTCGACGGCTTTGTCCGAAAGGCTTTTTTCAAGATCGGCCAGTGCCGGCGTCAAACGGTTTTTGATAAGGGATAAAGCAGAGATATGAATGGCCGAGGGGATGACGTCGTTGCTCGATTGGCAGAGGTTGACATGATCATTGGGATGAACCGGAAATTTTCCGCCTCTTTTTCCGGTAATGATTTCGTTGGATCGAGATGCAATGACCTCGTTGATGTTCATGTTCGTTGACGTGCCTGAGCCGGTTTGAAAAACATCCACCACGAACTGGTCGTCCAATTTCCCCTCCATGACTTCCTTGGCGGAGACGACGATGGGTTCCGACAATTTCTCTTCAAGTAACCCCAACGCCCGGTTCACTTCTGCTGCGCATTGTTTTATCAGCGCCAGAGAATAAATAAAAGTTAAAGGAAATCTGATGTCACTGACCGGGAAATTGTTGAGCGCCCTTTGGGTGCTGGCGCCAAAATAAGCTTCTTCCGGAACCGCCAATGTTCCCAGCGAATCTTTTTCTTCTCTGTATTTCATAAGCCGCTCGATTTCTTTAAATGGTGTTTTAGGTCAAGAAAACTCATGCTGTTTATGTCCCGGGCCTAAAATTTTTCCGGCCCGCCGCGCTTTATTGGCAATGCTGAAAATTGAGGGTGCAAAACTTGTGAAAATTATGCATACTATGATAATACAATAATTATGCCGTGCAGGGAAATAAAAACTTGTAAAATATTTGGCATGAGCATTGCAGTTTGTTTTTGGAAAACATGAAACCCAAGATATGGTTTTTTCATGCTGCTGCGGTTCGATTGCAAAATTATATGACCTGCCAACAGATGGATTGTTTTTATAACCTATAGAAATCTAAACATTTAATATTTTATTCACAGGAGGTGTTACATGCCGTCGAAAAGGTATAAAATGACAACATCCTGTCCCCAATGCGGGTGCAGCGCTGTCTCACATCTGTCCGCCCAAGAAATCAAAGAAAGATATGGGGAGGTTCCAAATGTTGAAATTGAATGCGGTGAATGCATGATCAAATACGAAACCGCTATGAAAACAGCCTGTCCTGAGTGGGACAAGGAATGCAGGATAAAAGACGATGTATGATTTTACAGCAGACGACGTGTTTGAAATGGCTGAACAGCTCGAAAGAAACGGCGCAAAATTTTACCGGGAAGCCGCCCAACATGTTGGCAACCCTGACTATAAGAAGCTCCTTCAAACGCTTTCGGATATGGAAATCGAACATGAAAAAATATTTGTAAAATTGCGCTCGGAACTCTCCGGAAATGAGAAATCATCGACGGTGTTCGATCCCCAAAATGAATCCATCCTTTATCTCCGGGCCTTGGCGGATACCAAGGTTTTTTTTGAAAAGGAAATCGATTTTTCATCCATGAAAAGCGTGCTCAAAGCCGCCATGCTGGCAGAAAAAGATTCCATTGTCTTTTATCTGGGCATGAAGGAAATGGTTCCGGAAAAGTATGGGAAAGATAAACTGGATAAAATTATCAAAGAAGAGATGGGACATATAAAAATTCTCGGCAACGAACTGAAGGGGATAAAGGATCAGCATTAGTGTCTTGTTTCATAATACAAATGTGTATCAATCGCCAATATGAGACAGCTTCAAGTGTATTAACGGGACATATGTATTTTGGATGGTCGATAAAAGGATCCAAGTTCATGGAGGGCCTGACACGTGAGACCCTGCAACCATCATATTAGGGAAACATTAAATCTCGTCAATGAAATGATCAGAGTCGCGGATAATGGCGATATCGATCGAGAAGATAACGGCTGCGGTATTCTTTTCGGTGTTCTGCGTGATTCAGCCTATAAAGTGAAAAAATTGGCGGAACAGGAAAAATCGAAACACATTGAAAAAGGGTGGTGGAACGAAGAATCCGACCGATAGAAACAGCGAACCGGATATTTTGTAATCATATCTTAACAAACAGACTGAAAAAAACTTTGACCGAATGCTAAGAGAGGCCCGAACTTTAAAAAATCTTTTAACCGATGGAAACAATTAAAAGGAGGAAATTAAAATGGCGGAAAAACTTGAGGTGTATAAATGTGAAATTTGTGGAAATATCGTGGAAGTGCTGCATGGCGGCGACGGAGAGCTGGTGTGCTGCGGGCAGCCGATGATCCTGCAGAACGAGAATACGGTCGATGCGGCAAAAGAGAAACATGTACCGGTGGTTGAAAACGTCTCGGGCGGCATAAAAGTAAAGGTCGGAGAAGTTCCGCACCCCATGGAAGAAAAACATTATATCGAATGGGTTGAAATCATCACCGAAGGCAAGGCTTACCGGCAGTTTCTCAAGCCCGGTGAATCACCCGAGGCAATTTTTAGCGGTCAAACCGGCCAAATTGTCGCCAGGGAATATTGCAACATTCATGGATTATGGAAAGGATAATAATGCCAATGCTATCGGATAGAATGCAAAAAGCGCTTAACGGACAGTTGAATGCCGAAATCTATTCTTCTTACCTTTATCTGTCGATGAATGCCTATTTCAAATCCGCCAATCTCGACGGATTTGCCAACTGGATGTATGCGCAAGCGCAGGAAGAACTGATGCATGCCATGAAATTTTATGATTTTGTCCATCAACGCGGCGGAAGAGTCCTTCTCTCCGCCGTTGATACACCTCCCACCGATTGGGATTCTCCGCTGGCCGTGTTTGAGGCGACGCTGCAACACGAGCAGAAAGTGACCGGGTTTATCAATGAACTGGTTGAAATCGCGATGGAAGAGCATGACCATGCCACCCAGATATTCCTCCAATGGTTTGTGACCGAACAGGTGGAAGAAGAAGAAAGTGTCGGATCCGTTTTGGGACAACTCAAGCTAATGGGTGATGCCAGGCAAGGTCTCTTTATGATGGATCGAGAAATGGCGTCACGACAGGCTCCGGGTGTGTCCGTCGAAACAGCATAATATAAGTTAGATGCTATTAGCGGTTTACTGTTTTTAAGCCAATATTTTAAAGGAGGTGATCTTATGCCAAGTTGGAAATGTTCAAACTGCGGGTACGCGCTTGAAACGGATGTTCCGCCGGATCAGTGCCCTTCCTGTAAAGAAAAATGCGAATTTTTGGACAATACCTGCTATACACCGGATTGCGAGTTTGAAGGGAAAGACAAGCGAATCTAGAAACTATCTCAAAATTAGGATTTTCGGTCGAAATCACTGGTCCGCCGTAGCCTTCAGGCGAAGACGGAAGACGAGGCCGAGGATCAACCCACAGGCATACTCAAGTATGTCGAGGACTTGATACGAGGGCTCAACGCCGATATCGGGCGAAAAGACTTTTTTGAGATGGCTTCTAATACCTGAACTTGCAACTTTCAGATAATAAGACTCACTGATATGCAAGGAGAATCCAAAATGGCAAAGGTACTGGTTGTGTGCGCGACGCGAACCGGCGAGACATGCCGAATCGGCGAACTTATCGCCGAAGGCATTCGTTTTTCCGGTCATGAAGCAAATGTGGTGAAGGTCGATGCCATAAAAAAAGAAGACGATCTTCAAGGCTATGATGCCCTTGTTTTTGGATCGCCCACCTATCACGGCGATATGCTCCAGAGTATGAAAACCATGCTTTTTCTTGCGGAAAAGGCCGGTCTTCAGGGAAAGATAGGCGGCGCTTTCGGTGCATTCGGATGGAGCGGAGAAGCGCCGGACCGTATTTATAATACCATGTTGAATATTTTCAATATGAATATGGTCAACGGCCCGCTGATGCTCAAGGCGAGTTCGCTGGGCGGGGGAATCCAGATGGCTCAGGACTATGGCCGTGAAGTCGCCGAGAAGTTATAATCAACCTCTCACATGACAATTAACGACGCTGACAGCAAAGGAGAAATACTATGTCTACACCCCAACACTGCCCCGGGTTTCAAAACTTCAAGAGCCTGAAATCATTTAATTGTAAATGTCCGAAATGTGGTCAGGAAGTGGAAATCTTCTCGGACGAGTTTGATAAAACCCATGTGTGCAGCGGCTGCAACGAGCCGATAGACTTCACACAATGTAAACTTGAAGGCGAGGCGACTACTCCACCTCCCAGTTGACACAAAGAAATAAATAAGTTTTGTTATAGAAAAGGAGACACGAATGGATGTGGTATTACTTTCGCGACTTCAATTTGCGACCGCCACCATGTTTCATTTTTTGTTTGTTCCCTTTACCCTCGGTTTGTCCGTTTTGGTCGCCTACATGGAAACCAGATACGTCAAAACCGGAGATGAAACCTATCTTCGCATGACAAAATTCTGGGGAAAGCTGTTCCTCATCAATTTTGCACTGGGGGTCGTTACGGGAATCACTCTTGAGTTTCAATTCGGAACCAATTGGTCCCGATACTCCGCCTATGTGGGGGACATCTTCGGTTCTCTTTTGGCCATTGAAGCCAGCGCGGCTTTTTTTCTAGAATCGACGCTTATCGGCGTTTGGGTTTTCGGATGGAAAAAACTTTCCAAAAAAGCTCATGCTGCGGTCATGTGGCTGGTGGCGTTCGCGTCCACCCTTTCCGCAGTATGGATTCTCATCGCCAATGCGTGGATGCAACATCCGGTTGGGTTTACAATAAGAAACGGAAGGGCGGAACTGGTAGACTTTGCGGCCGTTGTATTCCAGAAATACGCTGTCGTCGAATTTATCCATACCGTCAGTTCCGCATATGTGCTGAGCGCCTTTTTTGTTATGGGGGTCAGCGCCTATCATTTATTGAAAAAACAACATATCGATTTTTTCACGCGTTCCTTTAGGATTGCGCTGGGATTCGGGATCATCTTTACGCTCATCGTGGTAATCATGGGTGACCGGAACGCCGTCACCGTTGCCGAAAAACAGCCCAGCAAGCTGGCGGCCATGGAATCCTTGTGGGATACCCAGACCCGAGCGCCGGTCTATCTTTTTTCACTGCCGGATGAAAAACATGAAAGAAACACGATCGAAATCGGAGCGATTCCCGGCATGCTCAGCTTAATGGCCCGGCATAATATCAACGCAGAGATCAGGGGCTTAAAAAGCTTTCCCAAGGATGAACGGCCACCGGTCTTAATTACGTCTTTTGCCTTTAAAGGGATGGTCGGCCTCGGGCTTTACTTTATACTGGCAACCGTTCTTGGCTGGATAAAACGCAAACGACTGTCGGAAAGTCCGAAATACTTAAAACTCATGTTGTGGTCGATTCCGTTGCCGTATGTGGCCTGCGAATTGGGTTGGATGGTTGCCGAAGTGGGCCGGCAACCATGGATCGTGTATGGTCTGATGAAGACATCCGATGCGGTTTCTCCCATTGCCGTATCCCAGGTGTTGACGACGTTGATCGGGTTTATCGTGCTGTACGGTCTGTTGGGGGTTACGGGGTTTTATTTGATTGCCAAAAACGCCTTGAAAGGCCCCGGGATTACGGCTTGAGATCCGCAATCTAAAAAAACCTGTCCATTTAAATATTCCGGAGGGGGAAATGGTTTTACAAACAATATGGTTTTTCTTGTGGGGCCTTTTATGGGCGGTATTCTTTATGACGGATGGATTCGATTTGGGAATCGGAACCCTTTATCCGTTTTTGGGTAAAACCGATCAGGACAAACGGATGATGATTAATGCCCTGGGCCCGTTGTGGGATGGAAACGAAGTATGGCTGATTACCGCCGGAGGGGTTACGTTTGCCGCTTTTCCTTTGGTATATTCCGTGATGTTTTCTTCTCTTTATTCCGCGTTGATGCTGATTCTATTTGCCCTGATACTTCGAGGCGTTTCTTTTGAATTTCGCGGCAAGGTGGAAAGCTCTCGCTGGAGAAAAGTGTGGGACACCTGCATCTTCATCGGAAGCTTTGTGCCTGCGCTGCTTTTTGGCGTTGCCTTTGCCAATATCTTTAAGGGAATTCCCATCGATCATAACGGCATCTACCAGGGAACGCTTTTTACACTTTTAAATCCCTACGGTCTTTTGGGCGGCGTCCTCTTTGTTCTTTTGTTTATGACCCACGGCGCTTTGTGGCTTTCCATAAAATCAGATGGGGATTTGCATGAAAGAGCGGTTTCCACAGCCAGGAAGATCTGGCCCGTGCTTGTTTGTGTCGCCGTTATTTTTTTAATCGCCAGTAGGTTTTCCACCGATTTGTATAACAATTATTTTGAACATCCCGCCTTTTTTATCGTCATATTGATCACGGTTCTTGCGCTTTTGAGCATCCGGTTTTTCCTGGCGAAAAAAACGTATTTCAAGGCCTGGTTCGCATCGGCGCTGACCATTGTCGGTGCCACATTTTTTGGGGTGATCGGGCTCTTCCCGAATCTGTTTCCTTCCAGCCTGAACCCCAGGTACAGTCTTACGGCGAACAATGCCTCGTCAAGCCCTTTGACATTGAAAATTATGTTGATTGTCGTTATAGTCTTTATTCCCGTGGTTATCGGTTATCAAATTTGGGCATATCATCTTTTCAAAGGCAAAGTGACCCTAAAGGATCTCGCCGATGAAGAAGCCTATTAGGTCTGAATCGATCATTCAAAATAGCAAAGGTTTCACCAATGATGGTTCTTGGATTTCAAGGGAGTCCCCGTAGAAAAGGCAATACCCGCTACCTTTTGTCCGCCTTTATGGACGAGGTCGAAAAGTTAGGCGGAAAGGCCCGCATTATTGACGTGGCCCAAAAAAATATTGTGCCGTGTATAGGATGCGGTTTTTGCGAAAAAAAGGGCTCCTGCGTCACCAAAGACGATGATATGACGCATGAAATATACTCTCTGCTACGTGAGGCGGATGCCGTTGTTTTGGCCGCACCCATATATTTTTATAACGTTCCCGCTCAGTTAAAGGCCGTCATCGATCGCACCCAGACGCTATGGTCCAGGAAGTACAAGCTGAAGCTGACCGATCCGGCAAGACATTACCGGCGCGGATTTCTTCTGGCCCAAGGGGCGACAAAGGGTAAAAATCTTTTTGAAGGCGTCGAACTTACGGCAAAATATTTTTACGATGCCATCGGCGCGGAATACATTGGAAGCCTTACCTACCGGCGTATTGAAAATATCGGAGATATGGAAAAACATCCCACCGTTCATAAAGATGTAACGGCATCGGTCAAACAACTGCTGTCCCCTCTTTTGGGCAGGAAAAAAATATTATTCGCCTGCCGGGAAAATGCCTGCCGCAGTCAGATGGCTGCAGCGTTCGCACAATATTTTGCCGGAGAAAAATTGGAAGCGGCCTCAGCCGGCAGTGAACCTGCCGGGCAAATAAATTCGGATATGGTCAAAGCCATGGCGGAAAAGGGAATCGATATGGGATTCCGCAAAACCCGGCTTTTGGATCAGGCGGCATCGGAGATGAAGCCGGATATGATCGTTACCATGGGTTGCGGCGAAGCATGTCCTTTTATTCCGGGGAGCGAGCGATTGGATTGGGATCTTCCCGATCCTGCCGGACAATCCATGGATGTGATGCGCCGTGTCCGCGATGATATTGAAAATAGGGTCAAGGCGTTATTAAAAACATAAAAGGAGGAATAGATGGCCGAACCCGAAGAGATGTATCAATGCCAGACGGTGAATTGCGGATATATTTATAATCCTGACAAAGGAGATCGAAAAGGAAAAATTCCCAAAGGGACCCGGTTTGCCGATTTGCCGGACGACTGGAAATGTCCGGTGTGCGGCGCCGGAAAGAAAATGTTCAAACCCCTTGCCGGGCCCGGTTCGGCGGCAGCCGGCGCTTAGCTCCTTACATACCAATTGTTCGGTTCAGTGTTCGGTGTTCAGTACTTGAACATTGAACACGCGCTCAATTCTATGCGTCGATAGATTGAACAGTATCCGTCGCAGTTAATCAATTTCAACTCTGTTTGGCTATAATTAAACCTTGATTAAAACCCGCACAAACTATAAAAAGAATGACTTTGCAGATAGATCGTCAAAATCAGAAGATGTAAATTTTTAAATTCAATCGAAAAGGAGGATTCAAATGGACAAATATGTCTGTACGGTTTGCGGTTATGTGTATGATCCGGAACAAGGTGATCCTGACAGCGGTGTTGCGCCGGGCACAAAATGGGAAGATGTGCCGGATGACTGGGTATGTCCGGTTTGCGGTGCATCAAAAGATGATTTTGAAAAAGAATAATGATAGGACAGGAGGATGATGAGACCGGTAGAAATAGCAAAGGGAATTTATGATGTCGGCGTTATTGACTGGAACATAAGGGATTTCCACGGATATTCAACCTATCGCGGCACCAGTTATAACGCATTTTTAATCGTGGATGAGAAAATTGCGCTCATCGACACCGTCAAGAAGGATTATGGTGATCAACTCATTGATAATATATCAAAAATCATCGATCCCAAACAGATAGACGTTGTCATCAGCAATCATACGGAAATGGACCATTCCGGCGGGCTGCCGAGAGTGATGCACAGAATCGGCGAAGACAAGCCCCTTTATTGTTCAAAAATGGGTGCCAAAAATCTGGCCCGGCACTTTGATCAGAAGTGGCATTATCATGCCCTCGGCACCGGCGACACGTTGAGTCTGGGAAAACGGACCCTGACATTTCTCGAAACCCGTATGGTTCATTGGCCGGACAGCATGTTTACCTATCTGAAGGAAGACAAGATCCTTTTTTCCAGCGACGGATTCGGCCAGCATTATGCCGGGCATGAAAGGTTCGACGATCAGACCGGCGACGACATCATGCTTCATGCGAAAAAATATTATGCCAATATTTTGCTTTTGTATTCGCCGCTGATTCTTAAACTCCTGGACCATGTTTCCCAAATGGGACTTGAAATCGATATGATATGCCCGGATCACGGCATCATATGGCGTAAAAATCCGGGCAGGATTATCGACGCCTATGCCAAATGGGCCAGGCAGGAGCAAGAGAAAAAGGCCGTCGTGGTTTACGACACCATGTGGCACAGTACCGAAGCCATGGCCGATGAGATTGCAGCGGGAATCGCCGATGAAGGGGTGTCGGTAAGACCGATACATATACGGTCTTCCCATCGCAGCGAAATTATGACGGAAGTTCTGGATGCCGCAGCCGTCGTCGTGGGGTCGCCCACGCTGAACAACCAGTTGTTTCCCACGGTCAGTGATTTTCTGGTCTATATGAAGGGGCTTAAGCCCGCAAACAAGATCGGCGCCGCCTTTGGCTCCTACGGTTGGAGCGGTGAAGCGGTCAAACTGATCAATGAAGAATTCGACGCCATGAAATTCGATGTCATCGACCCCGGTATCAGAATTCAGTATGTTCCGGAAAAGAAGGGATTGGCGGCCTGTTTTGAACTGGGGAAAAAAGTGGGCCGGGCCATCAACGAGAAAATATGAGAGTGCCGGTTGTTGATCTGAGTCGATGCAGTTTATGCGGCGCCTGTATTGAGGTTTGCCCGCGGGTTTTCAGGATGAACGAGGCCGGATATATCGAGGTGGCCGATTTGTCCGCTTATCCGGAGGCGGAAGTCGATGAGGCGATAAAATACTGCCCCGAAGACTGTATCGACTGGGAAGATAATGGATGACCTTTTTTGAAATGGTCTCTAAAAGAAAAAGTTTCACAGGGCAGGCAAATGGGGGGCAGGCAACTCAAAAAAGAAATTCTGGCAATTTTAAATAATGACGAATTTGAAAAGAGCCTTGAAACCGTCTATCTCGTGCCGGCCCGGCAAGCGGTTAATCCGCTCTTTTCCTTTTTATACCATAAAGACCCGTTGATTAGATGGCGTGCGGTTACCGCTATGGGTGCCGTCGTTGCACGCCTTGCCCGTGAAGATCTCGAGTCGTCCCGAATCATTATGCGCCGGCTGATCTGGAATTTAAACGATGAATCCGGGGGGATCGGCTGGGGTTCTCCGGAGGCCATGGGTGAAATCATGGCCCGTCATGAAGGGCTGGCCAGGGAGTATGGGAATATTTTGGTATCCTATATTAACGAAGCCGGCAACTATCTCGAATACGAAATGCTTCAGCGGGGGGTGCTCTGGGGATTGGGAAGGCTGGCCCATGTGCGTCCGGAGTTCGTCGGGAATGCAGGAGATTATCTTTCACCCTTTTTGCAGTCCGAAGATTCGTACCTTCGGGGACTTGCAGCCTGGGTGTCCGGAGCCATATCTTCGGAGACGACAAAACCTTTACTCGAAAATTTGATCGACGATGAAGCAGGCATAAGCATTTTTATCGACATGCGGATGGAGGAACGCACCGTGGGTCAACTGGCTGCCGAGGCGCTCTCCCGAACTGTTCCTTGAAAAATATTGATCATCGATTAGACGATAACATTCCGGCGGCACATGTAGCCGATGATTTTCCATGATACCGATACGCGACACAATACCTTCCAAAAATTATCCGATCGCAAACACGACAATTATCGCTATCAACGTTATTCTTTATCTTATCGAGTTGGCCCAGGGGCCCAATTTAGATCGTTTTGTCTATATCTACGGCCTGGTTCCCGCCAGATACTCGGTCCCGCAGATTGCAGCTTACTTCACCTTCGGGCAACAGGCGTTGTCTTTGGTTTCTTTCATGTTCTTGCACGGCGGGTTCTGGCATATTTTGGGAAATATGTGGTTTCTTTTCATCTTCGGCGATAATGTCGAAGACCGATTGGGTCCTTTTCGATACCTTGTTTTTTATCTCTTATGCGGGTTGGTGTCGGGCCTTTCCCAGCTTGTTTTCAACTTTCATTCCAACGTGCCCACCATCGGCGCCAGCGGTGCCATTGCGGGCGTTATGGGGGCCTATTTGATTCTTCATCCCCATTCCAAAATATTAACGCTGATTCCCATCATTATTATTCCCTGGTTTATTGAAATTCCGGCCTTTTTCTTTTTGGGCTTTTGGTTTTTTTTGCAGTTTATCAATGCGGCGGGAAGTCATGGCCAGATCAGCGGCATTGCCTGGTGGGCCCATATCGGCGGATTTGTTTTTGGAATCGTGTGTTTAAAGATTTTTCTTGCCTTACCCGGAACCGGCGCCTCAGATAAACTCCGCCGCGTCACGGCCAAAAGAAAAACCCACCGTCTGCAGGTGATTCGGCCGGTCGGTGTCGGAAAGGATCCTCACCTGTACGGTACCATCAGCATTTCGTCATTCGAGGCGTTGACCGGAACCCAAAAGCTGGTCAACATCCCATGGGGATTTCAAAAACGGATCGTTAAGGTGATCGTTCCCCCCGGGATGAAGGAAGGCAACAAGCTGCGGTTGAGAGGTTTGGGTAAAGTGGCTGATGGTCAACGGGGAGATTTGTATCTAAAGGTGATGATCACATCTTAGTGCACTTTTTCCTAAATACGATACCGTATTTAAGAATATATTTAATTAATTGGCGATAGTTAAAAAGAGTGAAAATACCACCTCAACACCGTCTCTCCAAAAAAGAGATAGGACATCGCACCGATGGAAAGAAAGGGACCGAAAGGAATCGCATATTTCAAATCTTTTCCTTTAACCAGCATGACGATCAATCCCACGAAAGTTCCCGCTACCGATGCGGAAAAAATCGTAAAGACAACCCCTTTCCAGCCGACAAAGGCGCCGATCATTGCCAGAAGCTTGATGTCTCCGCCGCCCATGCCTTCTTTACGCGTAATGAGGCTGTACGTCCATGCAACGATCCAAAGACTGCCCCCGCCGGCCAGCAAACCCAAAAGCGCTGCCTTAAATGAGATGGCGGGCAAAACAAAGGATGCCGCAAGGCCGATGGGAATACCGGGGAGCGTGATGACATCCGGTATAATTTTATGATCGATGTCTATGAAGGTGATAACCAGCAGCGATGAAATAAAAACAAAGTATACGCCGCCTGCCAAGGTCGGACCAAACATGAAATAAATATCGACCGCGATAATGCCGGTCATCAACTCCACGAGAAGATAGCGCAAAGATATGGGCGCCTTGCAGTGCCGGCATCGGCCTTTAAGCCATAGGTAGCTGAAAACGGGTATATTGTCATAAAATGATATGGCGCTGCGGCATTTCGGGCACATTGAGCGGGACGGGCGGATAATGGACATGGAGGACGGTAGCCGATAGATGCAGACATTTAAAAAACTCCCGATGCACAGACCGAACATGAAAATGAGGCCGACGGCCAGAACGTTAATCATCTTTTATAATGTGTCCTCTTGAATTTCCGGTAAGATAATAGTAAGTGCAAATATTAGGTTGACCGTTCCTGTCTATATATATAGTTGCGGCTTCTGTCAAAGCAACTTTTAAACATTTTATAAAGA
>CAZQAF010000023.1:23841-42883 GCA_964591175.1 uncultured Desulfobacteraceae bacterium
TCTATATATATAGTTGCGGCTTCTGTCAAAGCAACTTTTAAACATTTTATAAAGATAAAGATTGATGAATACAAAAGGTAGACCGTTGAAAAATGCTCATTTTTGTTCAAGATCAAGGCCTGCGAAAAAAATAACCGCCCCGTTGAAGTACCGGGGCAAGCCGGCTATATGCGTAATATTCCGAGGATTATTTTTTGAGCATAACGTAGAGATTGGGCAAAAAGGGGTGTTTTGCAAAGGTCTCAAAAGGAGAAAGGGGTAAATATTATGAGCATGAATGTGGTGGATCGAATCGATGATTTCGTCAAAGTCAGACATGTACTTGCCAGTGTTTTCGATAAAAACGGTCTTGAGACGTTTATTCCGGAGCTTATCCGGATCAATCCCGGGATAAAGATTTTTTCAACGGGCGGCACGTACAAAAGAATCAAAGAAATTCTCGGGGAAACAGCGGATTCCTGTCTGATACAGGTATCCGATTATACCGGTCAGCCGGAAACCCAGGGCGGCCTGGTGAAGACGCTGGATTTTAAAATCTATCTCGGATTGTTGACCGAAACCTACAATGACGCCCACAATTCCGACATCCAACGAACAGGTTCCGTTCATATCGATTTGACCCTTTGCAACTTATATCCATTTAAAGACACCATTTCGAAATCGGGCGTAACGGTTGAAATGGCTCGCGGCAATATTGATATCGGCGGGCCGTGCATGATTCGCGCTTCTGCCAAAAATTTTATCAGGGTGGCATCTGTTGTCGATCCGTCGGACTATTCAGCGATTCTGTCGGAAATGACCTCAAACGACGGCGCCATATCCCTGCAACTTCGCTATCGCCTTGCCCAAAAGGCGTTCGACCATACGGCGGTTTATGACCGAACCATCGCAGACTTTTTGGATTCCAGGCCGTTGGACGAAGTGACGAAGTGTTATAATTTCTAGAAAGAATAATAAATATATGCTTTGTGTCTTAGAGCCTTTGTGGCAAATATTTTGATTTCGGATACTATTTCCTATTTAATGGTCTTCAAAAAAAGGAGAAGAAAATGGCTGAAGATTTAAAGAAGATGTATCGGACAATAATGGACGACCATTTTCCACCGGAGATGGAGATAAGTTTCGTGGATGAGAATCGACGACAAACCCTTTTTTATGAAAAAGTGGCTTGGACTATCGATAACGTCCAGAAGGGGTTGAGATACGGTGAAAATCCGGGGCAGGAAGCCGCGCTTTACAAACTGGTCAATGGAAATCTGGTCCTTGCGGAAACCGAATCGATTCAGCCGGGTCAGTATCTGGCTTCCGATATTGAACTGTTGCAATCCGGCAAGCATCCCGGCAAAACCAACCTGACCGATGCAGACAATTCATTGAATATCTTAAGATATTTTACGGACAAACCCACTGTGGTCATCGTCAAACACAATAACCCCTGCGGGGTGGCCCGTTCGGATACGCTGGTCGATGCCTACCATAAGGCGAACATGGCGGACAGGGTGGCCGCCTTTGGCGGATGCATCGCCGTAAACAGAGCTGTTGACCGGGCAACGGCCCAGGCCATCACCGAACAATACGCCGAAGTGGTTGTGGCGCCTGATTTTGAAGACGGGGTTATGGAGATTTTTTCAAAGAAAAAAAATCTCAGAGTGATTCGCATCAATAATATCGGCCGGTTGCAGACATTTGTGGGGCAGAGATGCGTGGAGTTTAAAAGCCTGATTGACGGCGGCATTATCGCCCAGTGGTCGTTTGTTCCGGCAGCCCGGACAAAGGCGGATCTGAAACTTGCCGCATGCGAATACAAGGGGAAAACATACCGGGTCGATCGCGAGCCCGCGGAAAAAGAATACAACGACCTGCTGTTCGGATGGCTCGTGGAATCCGGCATTACCTCCAATTCCGTCATTTATGTCAAAGACGAAGTTACCGTCGGCATCGGCACCGGCGAACAGGACCGGGTAGGCGTTGCGGAAATTGCCAGGGACAAAGCCTACCGGAAGCTGGCCGACCGATACTGCTTTGAACTGTATCATATGCCGTATAACGATCTTAAGGATGAGGATAAAAAAGCCGAGATCGATGCCAAAGCAGCGGCTGAAAAAGGCGGACTGATCGGCTCCGCCATGGTCAGCGATGCCTTTTTCCCTTTCAGAGACGGGATCGACGTTGGCCTGAAAGAGGGGGTAACGTCGGTGATTCAGCCGGGGGGCTCGGAAAATGACTACCAGTCCATAGCGGCATGCAATGAATTCGGCGCGACCATGGTCTATACCGGGCAAAGAAGCTTCAAACATTAAAAACTGAGGAATCGGGGTGTTTTTTAGAAAGCCGCTCCATTCCGCTCTGCTTAAGGATTTCGAAGATAAACTCCCCGATGGCTCAAAAAACTATAACCGTTTCAAGATATCGGAAAATACATCTAACACGTAATCGATATCCGAAGACGTTACATGATAGTTGGTGACGGCTCTCAATCGCTTCGGACCGGTAGGGAGCAGGCGAATGCCTTGTCTGTCGAGGTGTTCCGCCAAAATGATAGCGGTGATGTTTTCTTTAATGACATCAAAGTATACGATATTGGTTGAGACCATCGCCGGATCGATGGACAGGCCCGGTATGTTTGCGAGGCCTTCGGCCAATATCCCGGCATTTTCATGATCATCGGCCAGGCGGTCCACCATTTCGGTGATCGCCACGATGCCGGCTGCGGCAAGGATGCCGGCCTGGCGCATGCCGCCGCCGACAACTTTGCGGTTTCGCCGGGCTTGCGCAATAAAATCCTCGGTTCCGCAGACGACAGAGCCCACCGGCGCCGCCAATCCTTTGCTCAGGCAGATGCTGACGGAATCGGCTTCGGCAACCAGATCTTCGGCTGCCACACCAAGCGCTGTTGCCGCATTGAAAAGTCGCGCGCCGTCTACATGCAATTTCAATCCATACCGACGGGCCAATTCGGCTCCGGAATGCATATAGCCGACATCCAGGGGGCGGCCGTTACACCGGTTATGGGTATTCTCCAGAACAATGAGTTTTGTTTTGGGGAAATGGACGTCGTCCGGCCGAATAGCGGCTTCGATATCCGCCAGTGCTATTGTGCCGTCAGGTTTATTGGGCAGGCTGCGAGGGTGTATACCGCCCAATGCTGCGGAACCTCCCTGCTCATAAAAAAACATATGGGACTGATCTCCGAGAATGATTTCATCGCCCCGGCCGCAGTGGGTGAGTTGGCTCACCAGGTTTGCCATGGTGCCGCTGGCCACAAACAAGGCGGCTTCTTTTCCCAGCCGTTCGGCTACCATCTCCTCCAGCTGGTTGACCGTAGGATCTTCACCAAATACGTCGTCTCCGACTTCGGCTTCGAACATGGCCCGGCGCATGGAAGACGTCGGTTGTGTAATGGTATCCGATCGCATGTCGACAATCCGCATGTCCTGTCTCCTTGATCATTTTTCGTTGTCTCGCTGGGTCAAATTTTAATCAAATGATTTAATTTAGTCAACTACCACCTGCGAAGCGGGTGGGTCAGTGCTTTCGACGTTGAGCTTGCATCCGGGCGCAAAGCGCCCGGTTTGTTTTGCAAGAACCAAGGTTTTATCGGATATAGATATTATCAATATCTGAATTCCGGATAATAGATATTATGACTTTGACAAAATGTAAGCCCCTCTTGTATTTTCAAAACATCAATTTTGCATTGGGAAATAATATATGTACTATTTTTTCGGTTTTACCTGAGCGCTGTCAATTATTCTGCCCGGGGATGGTAGGGCCATAGGTCGGACCGAAAGATCCAACATTTTGCCGCCTCATTTTATATTATAAGTTCCAATTGTCCCATCGCCCATCATCTCTATCTTATTGTCTTTATATCATTTTATTAAAAATAATCGAATATGAAACGCAACCGTAAAGTGTTAATTGTCTGTCACTTAACAACATCGAAATGATTGAATGCGGAAAAAATACTAAAGAAAAACCGCACCCAACCTATTTAAAGGGAAGCATCATGAGAAAAAATCTAGTCGTCGCATTTTTTACTGTTTTGTTTACTTTTGGCATCTGGTCAAGTGCGCTGTCAAAAACCCGTTCCGGTATTATAACCATGGATGTGGATCTATCAGCCCGGATGCCGGGAGAGATCGCCCGGCTATGGATTCCTTACCCTGTTTCCGACAAGAACCAACTCATCAGCGACATTAATACCTCAGGAGATTATGCCAATATCGGTGTGTATACGGACCGGTATTACGGCACACCGATTCTTTATGCCCAATGGCCGAAAGACGCCAAAAAACGAACACTGCGGTTTTCATTCAAGGTTGAACGGCGTGAAGTTCGTCAACGTGATTTCCCGACTAACGAACCGGCCTGGGATCCGGCCGATTATGCAACGTATCTGAAGCCCACTTCCCTCGGCCCAACGCACGGTGCGGTGAAAAAGCTGTCCGACGCCATTACCAAGGGAAAGAACACGGTGCTGGAAAAGGCCAAGGCGATCTATGACTGGACCTGTGAAAATATGTATCGGGACCCTAAGACCGTGGGATGCGGCCTGGGTGATGTCGACAAACTGCTGCAAACACGGGGTGGGAAATGCACGGATATTTCGTCGGTCTTTATCGCATTGGCCCGGGCCGCCGGTGTACCGGCCCGAGAGGTTTTCGGCCTCAGACTGGGGAAAAAGTCCCAACAGGATGTCACCACCTGGCAGCACTGCTGGGCGGAGTTTTTTCTTCCCGGATATGGCTGGGTCTCGGTTGATCCGGCAGATGTGCGCAAAAAAATGCTTGTCGAAAAACTCGACCTGAAAGACCCCAAAACCATGGCTTATCGCGATTATTTCTGGGGCGGCATCGATCCGTACCGTTTTGTCATTGCCCACGGTCGCGACGTGGTGCTGAATCCGCCTCAGGAGGGTCCGCCGCTCAATACGTTCGGTTACCCCTATGCCGAAATAGGCGGTCTGCCCCTTGATTTCTATAATCCGGCCACGTTTGTTTACAAAATCACCTATCGTGAAAAGTAAAACCGTCATCCGGAAAAAATCCGAAAGCATTCAAAATGGGATGCCGGCAGAAGGCGTCGCCATCGGCGGCGTTGCGTTTGGATACCCTGGACGATTTTGAATAAAAGGAGATAACAATGAGTGACGATTATCGGAATATGTGGAGGGATCTCGGGCTTGATCTAAAAGCCCATGATATGCTGCTTGAGATTTTAGGAAAGGCTTATCAGGACATTTATCTTGCCCAGAAAGACCGGCCCGAGCAGATGGGCTATTTTGACTTTGTCATGAGCGAGGTCCACGGTCTTCGCGTCAAAGAATTGATGGATGAAAAGAAAGCCGGCCGGAAAATTATCGGTTCCTACTGCGTGTTCGTGCCGGAAGAGATTGCCCTTGCCGGCAATGCAACCCTTGTGGGGCTGTGTTCAGGCGCGGATTTTGCCATGGAAGAGGTGGAAAAACTGTTGCCCCGCAATACCTGCGCTTTGATCAAGTCGACCTTTGGATTCAAACTGGGAAAAGTGTGTCCGTACCTGGAAGCCGCCGACATGATCGTCGGGGAAAATACCTGTGACGGTAAAAAGAAAGCTTATGAATCGTTGAATGATATTGTTCCCAACCTGCATGTCATGGATATCCCCCAGATGAAGACCGAACCGGGACGATCCTTGCTAAAGGCCGAATATTACCGTTTTAAGGAAGCGGTCGAAAATTTATCCGGCGTTAAGATCGATGCCGCCGGTCTGAAAAAGTCCATTGAGATGGTAAACAATAAACGCAAGGCGATTCATCGGCTGTACAGCCTTCGCAAAGCGGATCCCGCGCCGATTTCCGGTCTGGACGCCCTGCTGGCCAACCAGGTCTTTTTCTACGACAATCCGGTTCGATTTACGGAATCGGTCAATAAAGTCTGCGATGAGCTGGAATCCAGGATCGAGAAGAAATCCGGGGCATTTCCCGAAGGCGCCCCCAGAATATTGATGTCCGGATGCCCCATGGCTGTACCCAACTGGAAGCTTCCGTGGATCGTCGAAACCACGGGGGCGGTGATCGTTGGAGAAGAATCCTGCGTCGGCGAACGGGGGTCCCGGAACCTTACCGATGATTCCGGCGGTACCGCCGAAGAATTGATGGATGCTGTGGTGGATCGCTATTTTAATATCGATTGTGCCATTTTTACGCCCAATCCGGATCGTTTGAATCATATCATTCAAATGTACAAAGAATACCGGGCCGACGGGGTGATCCATTTCGGGTTGCAGTTCTGCCAGCCGTATCTGATGGAGGCAATTCCGGTGGAAAAGGCGCTGGAATCAAAAAATATCCCGGTTCTTCGGATCGAAACCGATTACAGCATGGAAGATGTCGGCCAGCTCAAGACCCGGGTGGAAGCGTTTGTTGAGATGTTGAAGTCGTAAAGGTCATCTTATGCGTTATGCCGGCATTGACATCGGTTCGAGAACCATCGAACTGGTTGTGTTAAAAGATCTTGAAATCATAGAGAAAAGACAAACCGATACCGGATTCGACCCCATGACCCGGGCCGGGGAACTGCTCGATGGCCTTGAATATGACCGCATTTTGGCCACCGGTTACGGCCGGAATCTTTTCGAGATCTCTTTTGATGCGCCGACGGTCACGGAAATCAAGGCCTATGGCGTGGGTGCCGGGAGCCTTTTCCACAACGTCGGTACCATACTCGACATCGGCGGCCAGGACACCAAAGCCATTGCACTCAATGAAAACGGAAAGATCACCAAATTTGAAATGAACGACCGGTGCGCGGCCGGAACCGGCAAGTTCCTTGAAATTATGGCCCGCAGCCTGGGATACACCATCGATCAATTCGGCACAGAAGCGCTCAAGGCCACCAAGAATCTTCAGATTAACAGCATGTGTACGGTGTTCGCAGAATCCGAGGTTACCTCTCTGGTCGCTAAGGGAGAAGATCCCCAAGAAATTGCCTTGGGACTTCACCGGTCGGTGGTTCGCCGGGCCGTGGGCATGCTCAAAAGGGTGTCTGCGGACAACGACATCGTCTTTGCGGGCGGTGTTGCCAAAAATCCGTGCATACGGCGGCTGCTGGAAGAAACCCTTAAGCGGCAGGTCCTGGTTCCCGAAGATCCGCAGATGGTAGGGGCTTTGGGCGCGGCCCTATTGGCAGGTGAAAATAAATGAAGTTTGTTTTTATATGTCCCGAGAAACAGAAAGTCTTTGAAAGTGCTGCATTTGAAGTCATCTGCAACAAAGGGATTGCGCTTGATCAGATGGGGAATCGGTTTTTGGATGCCAAGGTGGCGATTAACGCACCCTGTCCCTTTTGCGGGGAAAAACATGTTTATCATGCCCGCGAGTTATCCTGCCCCTTCGGAAGTTCCGAAAACCGAGAAAATCCTGTAAAGGAGGAACCCCATGGATGATATTAAAAAAATACGCCTGACCGAGACGGTTACCGGATCCGGCTGAGCGTCCAAGCTGCCTCCGGGGGACCTGGACAGAGCGCTTTGCGGCATGGTGTTTCCGACCGATGAAAATGTCATGGTCGGTTTGGACCGCGCAGACGATGCCGGTGTTTATAAAATTTCGGACGATTTGGCGCTGATCCAGACCGTCGATTTTTTCACGCCAATCGTGGACGATCCTTACTGGTTCGGACAAATTGCCGCAGCCAATGCGTTGAGTGATGTGTACGCCATGGGGGGAACACCAAAGACCGCTATGAACCTGGTGGCCTTTCCGTTGAAACAGATGGACCTTTCCATTCTGCGGCAAATCATACAAGGCGGGATCGACAAACTGGCCGAAGCCGAGGTCGTCCTCATCGGCGGCCACAGCATCGAGGACAAGGAATTAAAATACGGTCTATCCGTTACCGGGATCGTCCATCCGGCACAAGTGCTGACCAAAAAGAGCCTGCGGCCGGGAGACCGGCTGATTCTGACAAAACCCCTCGGCACGGGAATTGTCAACACCGCCATCAAGGCAGGCATGGCGTCCGCGGATTTGACGGACAAAGTGACCCGTTTGATGGCCGCGCTCAACCGTGACGCCGCCGGCATTATGTCGCGCTTCGATGTGCACGCCTGCACCGATATTACCGGTTTCGGTTTGCTGGGGCACCTTGCCGAAATGATATTGGGTTCCGGCGCAAGCATGCGGGTTTTTTCCGACCGCGTGCCAATGATTCCGGAAGCTTTGGCATTCGCCGCCATGGGGCTCATCCCTGCCGGCGCTTATAAAAACAGGGAATTCCGGGAACCGATGATTGATTTCGGACAAAGGGTGGCACGTTCTGCGCAAGACGTGCTGTTCGATCCGCAAACTTCGGGCGGATTGCTGATCGGCGTCGGCGGCGACCACGCCGATGCCCTCGTCAAGGCCCTTCAAGATGCGGGCATCAGCGATACAGCGGAAATCGGCGAAGTTTTGAAAAATCCGAAAGAGAAAATATGGGTGGTCTGATGAAAGCGGCTCCATGGACTAAGCAAGGAATCCTGGTCCAAAGATCGAGAGGATTTAGTTTATTGAAAGTTTGTTGGATTATTGAAATTCCAAATAACAAATCCCAAAAAACAAACAAATAACAATGACCGAAATTCAAAATCCCAAATAAAAAAACAACTGCTTTAACCCGGTTTGGAATTTGTAATTTAAGATTTGTTTGTAATTTGGTGCTTAAAATTTGTGATTTAAGACAGCAGACATAAAAGGAAATCCGGATAACTCTGATTCGGCATAAAGGACTATGCATCTCAGGTCAAAAGAATGTCCTTATAAGGAGGTATTTCAATGAAAGTAATCGATGCTCGCGGATTGGCCTGCCCTGCGCCGGTGCTGCAGACCAAAGCCACTTTGCAGGAAGAACATTCAGGCCATGTGAAAGTGATTGTCGACAACGCCGCGTCCCAGCAAAACGTGCAGCGCTTTTTGGAGTCCCAGGGATTTCAGACGACGCTTGAACAAAACGGCGCGGATTATCTGGTCCTCGGAACCTTCGACGGTGAGCAGCAACCTCAGGCCCAGCCGTCCCCGGAAAACGAAACAGATGCCAAGAAAATCATGGTCATGTGCGCCACCGACCGTATCGGGTTCGGAGACGATGAACTGGGGTTGAAGCTGATGGTCAATTTTATTAAAACGCTTAAAGAAATGGGCCGCGAATTGTGGCGACTGGTATTCGTGAACAACGGCGTGAAACTGACCATCGACGGCTCGGAAGTACTCGACGACCTTAAGGCACTAGAAGGAAAAGAACTCAAAATCCTGGTGTGCGGTACCTGCCTGGACCATTTCAATCTTCTGGAAAGAAAGCAGGTCGGCGAGACCACCAATATGCTGGATATCGTTACGGCCATGCAGCTGGCCGACAAGGTGATTTCTATTTAGCTTGGCCCATCCATACTTGTCCCTAATGTTGCAACGTTGGGGTTATCTTTGCCGACACTGACCTTCAAAGCAAAATCCGGCATCGCCGCATTCGGAATCGGTGGTACACGGCAGCGGCGCTGCTGCTTTTTCTTTTGTCTCTTTTTTAATAGAAATCTTTGCTGTCATTCCATAACTGATTTTATTTGCGATTCTGTTGTTTACCTTAACCCTGGAAAAGCTCTCCGAAGCCTGTTCAACTCTTCCGCAAGTAATTTGTTCGCCTGAAGAAGTATAAAAGCACACCTTGGCTCCCATTACGAATCCTTCGGCGATGCTGCCGTCGATGAAGATATAGCCTTTGTTTTGATTGATTCTTGTCACCTGTGCGGCCGCGGCGATACTTTGAAAAGAGGTTAAAGCGATGGTCACAATGGCCAGTGTAAAAAGCACGACTTCAATTTTTTTCATGAGAACCACCTTTTTACAGCATGTATTTTTGAGATAGCGTATAATAATACCAAGAAAGCAACATTTGGTAAAGATTTTAATGTTAAAACGCTATAGCGATAGATATTCAGAGGGAATCGCGAACTGAGGATATGATGGAATTAAGGTAAAAAAATTGTAAAGGCGGCTCATCGGCTGATAAATGCCAGACAAACCGCCTTAAAAATTTCTGTGCTTAGACGGCGTCTTTGAGCTTCTTTCCGGCCTTGAAGGTTACCGCATTTCTTGCCTTAATTTTTAAAGCTTCGCCGGTTTGGGGATTACGTCCTTTTCGAGCTTTCCGACGAACTTTTGCAAAGGTCCCAAAACCAACCAGTGTCACCTTGCCATCTTTTTTCTTTAGTGCCTTTGTGACATTGGTAATAAAAGAGTCCAGGGCCACTCCCGCTGCCACTTTAGAAATGTTGGCATCCATTGCCATTTGTTCGATCAATTCAGCTTTTGTCATCAGTTATCTCCTTTGTTGGATTTGAGTTTGAAAGGTGATTAAGGCACTTACAGACACAAAATAATAAAGTCAACATGAAAATGCCCATCGATTAAGGATTTAAAAGAATATATTGTTGATTAATTCCTAACGGCAACCCATTTTTTTCGTTTTGAGACCTTCAGCACTGAATATAAATGGCAACTCCGGTTGCATGTACCCATGATAGGCCTGACATTTTCTTCGATTACGGCACTGCCGGCACACATCAATGTGTTTACGTTGTTTTCCTTTTTTCGGACAGAAAATATATATTTCGTTCTTTCCGCGCTTCATATTTAACCCGTTGTTATTTTAAGACCCACTTTGTCCTGGATGCAACCGAATACAATAATCGCTAACTGCCATCCCGAATCACTCGGCAAGATTGAATATCAAATGTTACTTTACCAATATTCATATTTTTCTTGTCTCGAAAACCAGCCGCAAAATGCATAAAACGATACACATCGGCAAAATTCGTTGCCAGACCAACTGAGATACGAATTGCTCCGGCGCTTTTATTCCCCCGGTGCTGAATCACCTGTAGGAAATGGGGCAAACTCAAATCCGGGCCATAATTCAATCCGGCAAGCATATCCTCTGCGGTCAGCCCTTCTGCAATTTCAGCAGCTCCGGGATTGCAAAAGCAGCCCGTGCGTAACGAGATCCCCTCCGCGTTTGCCAGTTCTTCAATGCGACGATAATCAAGAAGCCGTTCATCCGGCCCGTAGAAGTTTAGCGTTACTGTTCCGCCGCGCATTTTTGTATCTGTCGGACCATAAATCCGGACCATCGGTTTACAGTTGCTGTGCTGTAATGACAACAAGTTATCGAGCAACCAGCCAGTGATGCAGTGAACCCGCTTTCCAATGGTTTTGATTCCTACTTTTTCCAAATGTTGTAATCCGGTTTTGATTGCTGGAATGTTCAAATAATTTAGCGTACCGTCTTCAAATGCAGCTTCGTTCGGGGCTAAATAGTGGCCGTTCCCTTGCACGCTGGCAAAATTCACCGTACCACCTGCAAACCACGGTCGTTTCATCTTCTGGAAAACTGCCCTGCGAATAAGTAGTGCGCCGATGCCGGTAGGGTAACCAAACATTTTGTAGAAAGAAATGGCTACGAACTCCGGTTTAATCACACCCAAATCAAGACGGCTAGTTGGTACATACGCCGCCGCATCCAGCAGTACATCCAACCCCTTGCTATGTGCTTGTTCAATCAAATCCAATGGATGCTTTACACCAGAATAGTTCGACTGTGCCGGGAAAGCAAACAAATTGCTTTTATCCATATCCACCGAATTTAGAATGTCGTCCAGTTTCTCCCGGTCTATGTGTAAATTCGGCTTAATTAAAGGCACATATGTTACCTGTGCCCCTCTGACCTTCGCAAATTCGCGGATGCCGTTTACGGAGTTGTGATTATCGAAAGTGAGAACGAAATGACTGGCAGGTGTAAACGGATATGCTTCACCAACCAGTTTTAATGCACCGCTGGCATTTGCGGTGAATATGGCGATATATTCATCCGGTGATGCATTGAAGTAACGGAGGACATATTTGCGCGTACCCTCAACCAAGTCTGTCATTGCCCGGGAAGCAGGGTTTCCTGAGTGGGGATTGCCGAGCACCTTGGTACGTAACAATTCCATATGTTCACAGAGTTGCATTTCACTGTACAGTCCACCACCAGTATAATCGAGGTAAATTTGTCCGTTAGCATCAAGGCGGTTGTATTGGGTCTCCCGCCATTCATCTAATATCTTAGTATGATTGAACGATGGATAACTTTCAACAAAAGCAGAAAATCCATCAGCCATCTGATCTATTTCATATCTGTTTTTTGGGTTTGCTTTTGGTGTTGTGTCCATGGGTATACACCTTTAGGAACGAGTTTATCTCTTGTTACAATACTGTGCTATGCTTTTGCCATATTGTTGTTTGATCAATATCAACGAATCGGCGAAACGTATGACAGATATCCCAGGCGTGAGCAGGATCAACATACAGAAATTAATCATTCTTTCCATCCAACACTTGACGGACGGTTGCAGCCAAATCTTTCATGGCCAGAGGTTTCAACAAAAAAGACTTAATGCCAAGTTCCTTGGACTTTTCTTCAGATATTTTTTCACTGAAGCCCGTGCAAAGGATAATCGGTATGTCAATACGTATATTAAGGATCTCTTTTGCCAGTTTGTCGCCGGTCATTTTAGGCATTGTTAGATCCGTTATCACCAAATCGAATGCGTCTGGTTGAGAGCGAAATATTTCCAAAGCCTCGATGGGGCTTATAGTCGCTTTAACTTTATATCCTATCCGTTCCAGTCTTTGACGCTCCAATTTTGCGATCGATTCTTCATCATCAATAAAAAGTATTCTTTCCTCTCCAGTGGGAATTTTATCATCAGTTATAGTTTCTATGACGGCTTCTTTTTCAACTACAGGGAAATAGATGTTGAAAGTTGTTCCTTTCCCAAGTTCACTTTCCACTGTGATGTAACCGTGTTGTCCTTTGACGATGCCGTGAACTACGGCCAATCCCATTCCAGTTCCCCTGCCGATTTCCTTTGTCGTAAAATAGGGATCAAAGATACGATCGATATCCCTTTGAGAAATGCCATGACCTGTATCGGCAACGGTTAGATTTACATAACGTCCCGGTGACAACTCCGGATATTTAGCTGAGAACTTTTCATCAAGTTCTATATTCTTGAGGGTAACTGCAACAACACCTCCATCAGGCATGGCATGTTCCGCGTTGCAGCATAGATTTATTAGAATCTGGTTAATTTGCGTGGGGTCCGCCAGGATGGTATCTACATTTTCTGGAATGTTTTGTCGAATGTCAATGCTGGTAGGAATAGATGATCTGAGCAAATTGAGTGATTCTTTGACAATGGGAATGATGTTGGTCGGTTTTTTTTCAAGTTTTGTTTTGCGCGCAAAACTGAGAAGCTGACGAACAACATCTTTTGCCCGGAGACTGGCGATTCGGATTTCTTCCAAATTAAATCGGGCAGGAATCCATTCAGGCACAATGTCCAACGCAAGTTCTATATTCCCAAGAATAATCCCAAGAATATTATTGAAATCATGGGCGATACCGCCTGTTAGCGTACCAATTGCCTCCATTTTTTGGGCCTGGCGAAGCTCTTCTTCCATATGCTTGGAATTGGTAATATCAACAAAGGAACCTCTATAGCCGATGATATTATCTCCTTTAAATACCGGACGGCTGGATGATCGAATCCATAGAATTTCACCCGATTTCTTAACAAGTCGGTATTGGCTTGGTTTGATGTTTCCGGAATGAATTTTCTGAAACTGCCCCATTACAAATGGAAGGTCTTCATGATAAACAAATTCCGAAAAACTTTTACTTATAACTTCAGATGGACTATATCCCAGTTGAACCTCTGCCACAGGGCTAATATAAGTTATGATTCCATCAGTATTAATGACATAGATCACATCATTTATGTTTTCAACAAGATCCCGGTATTTTTCCTCGTTCTCCCGCAAGGCTCTTTCTGCTTGATTTCGATTGGTGATATCCAGTGAAGTAAATGTTACCCCTCTTGACCAATCGTTAGGATCAATAGGCGTTGAACTAAGAAGTACATCAATTAATCTTCCATCTTTCCGCTTCCATCTGGTCTCCACAGTCCCTGTTCCAAATTTTGTGATTTGGGCATATTTTTCTCGGCCAACATATTCAAATTCCTTATCCGTCGGATACAGCATTCTGGCACTTTGTCCCAAGAGTTCATCTCTGGAATAGCCGACCATTTCACAAAGACGGTCGTTGGCCTGTTTGATTACCCTGGCAGAAACAAGGCCAATTCCAATGGGCGCAGCTTTAAAAATGCTCTTTAATGTTTCTTCACTTTTCCGCAGCGCCTCCTCTGCTTGTTTTCCTTCGGTGATGTCTTGCACCGATCCCACCAAATGGGTGCAGTCTCCCTTGTGGTCAAAAACTGGGGCTATGCTCACGATGCCAGTTTTTGGTCCTGTCAGATATTGGGAGGTTTCTTCCCAGTACACGATTCTATTCTCCCGAATCGCCTTTTCGTACTTGGAGATTACCAACTTCAGCGACGGTTCAGGGATGACCTCGTTTATGATTTTGCCGACCACTTGTTCTACGGTCAATCCGGTGGCTTTAAGAAAAGCGTTGTTCACCGTGAGGAATCTGTAATACGGTCCCGGCTCCACTTTTAGGTAGAAGAGAGGGGCTCCTGTTGAATCGTAGATGAGATTTAAATGTTGCTGCCCCAATCGGAGCTCGTTCTCCGCCAGCTTGCGCTCAGATTCTGCGTTCTCTAATTCCTGAATCCGTTGCGCCAGTTCTTCATAGGTAGGTTTTTCAGTCATTAGAAGGACCCCCGGTTTCTGAAAATGGAAACCATACATAATGTTGTTCTCTTAAAAATACTTGTATTAAACATGAATCGGCCATTATTTCAGAATAATAAGGATAGTAATCAGTTAGAACGAGCCGTTAAAAAGTTACAACATACGATAGAGGACAAGCAAATCGGGTCAGAATCAGGTGTGGTTTGAATACGGTCATTCTAAAATTATTTATACCACAACCATCTAAAAAAACGCAAATATTTCATGCAAATAGAAGGCGGTTGATCAATTGTTTTTCGAATTCAGTACTCAGAATTTCTTGTTCTAAAACTATAGCAATGCATGCAGATAAATTGCCACTATCAATCATTCACAACAAGAATTGATATACAGATATCATTTTTTTCTCGTTTCAGGTTAAGTAAACCCTATTTTTGACCGATATTAAATTATCTTGTTTTAATAAAAGTTTAAATAGGAAAATAATTTGACTAAAAATAATGGCAAATTATTAGAACGGATCAAGAAAGATTATACAGCCAATGTACTGTTATCTCAGACAGTATCAAAGCATTTACTCAATGCAATGGGCGACATTGAAAATCTATTAAAAGAGCTGTTCACTGAGATGAAAAACGAAGATCCTTCTTCTTTATCTGTTGAATTGGAAAAAATTAAGTGGCAAGATCTTGCCATCAAAGTATTTCAAGAATATTCAAAGTTTGACTTGTATTGAATTAAGGAATTTGCTTGTTAATTCAGATCGGTCCATCCATCTCTATTAACAATTTTCTTATTATCCATAATCCTCTTGACCACGTCTTTCGCTTTTCCCTCTTTCCGGATTGTCAAGAGCTTTAAGATATATATCAGCGGGCTTTATCCGAAATGAAATGTTGCGATATTTTGCCAAGACCTTAAATTCATTAAAACCAATAGATATCAAACTCGAACTGTAAATATCAGGACACTACACTATTGTTTTAACGAAATCGTTTTCCTATTTCGTGTATCGTTCACAATGAATATCTTGGAGAAATATTAAAATTTTAAAGCCTTAAAAGATTTGAGATCAGCAGGAAATATCGCACGATTTCAAAAGCTCAAAAAGACTACAAGCGATAGCAGATTTTAGTTTATAGCCAATTTTATCAGGCATCAACGTTTGAGGTCTGACCTTTTTTGATAAGGTATTGCTGTCAACGGCTCCTTGATGGATTGGAATGGGGGTTGAGCTCTGCCACCTTATTTAAGGTTTGCCCCATCCAACTCATTTTACTGTTTGCATTTTTTCCCAGTTGTCATTATTCAGCGCTTCGTTCGGATTGAAATTGATGTCGTTGGTCATAATGAATTCGTCTGTGGGTGTTTTCCACACATATTTATAATCATTGGTCAATTCCCAGGATTTATCCGAATCAAACGGATCATGAAACGTTTGGGTGCCGCGGATCGCTTCAGTGAATTGTCGATTCACCTTATCCGAAGCGGCCATCCGTTGTTTCCATTCCTTATCCCGGCGGTCGATGCTTGCATTCCAATCTCTGAAAAGCCGCCGGCTCCGCGCGCGTGCGGCTCTTATTTGTTCCATTTGACCGGCTACCTTCGTTTGGCTTACTTGAATAATGGTATTCCGCACCGCCATTTCGTAGGCAGGGTTGATTTTAAACGAAGCGATAATGGTTGCAAAAAGCCGTTCGTTTTTATCGAGTTCTCCCGCCGGGGTTTTAAAACCAAGCACATTTTCCATGAAAGTTGTTTGTTGCATGGTTTGCATGCCCATCGGGGTCATCATCGGCATTGAAGAGATGGTGGAGGTGGCCAGCACCCACTCTTCCGCATTGCCTGCGTCAGTCGGATATGCAATCCGGGCTTGTACGGCATCGGTTCGGATGTTCACGTGGTAGCGTGGAATATCCTCGCCTTCGATGGCCAGCACCTTTTCGCGTTGTGCCAGGGCAACCTTCGGACGCGATAATGTTTTCAGCACCCGGGCACCGGTTCGAAAACCAGGGATAAAAGCCTTGGAGATAAACTCCGCGCTGGACATCGGCGGTGCAGTGCGGCAAGGTTCCGTGTTGCTCATCATCTGATTTGTGGCTGGATCAGCGATCCATTTGCTGACATATTTCGGAAAAATTTCAAACGCGCGCCGACCATTCGGCTCTGAGACCCGCACATGAGTTGAAACTAATTCCAGCACACAAGACGTTGTCACATTCCAGGTGATGCCGCCTTCCATTTTCCATTCGGCGGGCGCCAAAAACCGCATGGCTACCACCGGTTTGCCAAAGCCTTGCCGATCAACGACTTCGAATCTTTTAAGCCTCAGCATGTCCGAGGGGATTTTTTTGCTTTTTGTCATCGCGTTTTTTGGCGCTGAACTTTTTGATTGTGCTTGTGTCTTCTGTTTGCCATTCGCTTGTTGATAATTGGTAAAACTAAACCGGCCAAGACCCATTGCGGCGATGCCAAGTGCGCCGGTACCTGTGCCTTGCGATTGAAATGAACTGACATGTTTACCGCTGGCGAGAACTTGCACTTCGCGGCCTTTTTCCACAATCTGCAAATGGAAGAATCCGTCTTTTGGTTTGCTCGAAGTCGACACCGTCATATTAACACCGGTCTTGTCACGCTTGTAAATTTCGATAGCCCCTGCTGCACTTGCGAGAATCATGTAGTACATTTTCGGAGATTCCTGATAGCCATACAACAAACCCGCCCGGCCGCTACCATCACTGCTACCCACACGTACATCCACACTGACCGTGCGCTTCCCGCCGTCACCTTTTTCAAATGATGTGTAAAAATAGCGAATGCCACCGATTTCTTTTGAATTTTGTAACACATACGTGCCGTTCTCGAGCTGACCGATCCAACCATCCTGGTTGCCGGTAAATACCACCGATTCCAATGGGCCGAGCCCCGCTTTGGACGTAGCTTCTTTATTGTCGGCACAACCTGTCGTGCTGATAAGAATCAAGATCAATATGCCGAAATATATAGTTTTGTAGCGTTTCATTAATATCTCCTTTCTTGCCATGACCCGTAAGGCGTTTAATTAAATTGATGCAGAAAATTTAAGGTATTGAGAGCTGGGAAAATAGATAACATAAAAAACTAAAAAGAACTTTCCGCTAACGGCAAAATCAGTGGGATTAAGGGCATCTAATTCTGATCTATGTCATCTCTGAATATAATAATCATATTATAAGCAAAGTCGAGAATGCTACATCCCTATTGAGTCGTCCTCACTCGAAATGAGATTTCTTCGGATTCTTTGCTTTCGATGGAAGCATTAACGGGTGTTAACACAAAATAATATTCTACTACACATCCTACACTTTTTATCCGGTTCCACCGTAAGCGAGTTCAATTTCTGAATTTCGTGAGGATACGATAGGAATTCTCTATATTTTTCTGATGGGATAAATAATTTAGATGCAAACTCATTCACTTCCAGTCAAGACCGGTTGTTTCTGAAATCAATCCTGCAAGTTGGTTAGCACCAAGAAGACTGCTTGAAAAGGATATCATATGTTTGTGTGTATATACCTTGTATAAAGAAACGTCCGTAGCAAAAAAATTGCTGATACTGCCCATACCTCGAAAAGGAATCCAGTCTCGAAGTGCAATAATCTCCTCCCAATCGGCATTTCTCAGACCAAAATAAGTGGACGCAGTGATTCCTTTTCCGTCGACTTTAAAGAACAGGCGGGCATAGCGCCAGCTATACCAGCATAAGAATATCGCGCAGGATGAAAATACCCCGAAAATAAAATATGCGATCTCCAGAGTTGCGGCGTTTGATTTGTTTTCATATGATGATATGACTAATAATAAGGATTCTGCCGCCATTCCCAGCATGAATATGCATAGACAGACCATTGCTACAAGCCGCGCACCTTTCATCGGTGGATAGCGAAAAGTCCATTCGCGATCAGGTGTAGCCGGAAGGGCGCGTCGCTGCGGCATTTTCTTGTGTATACGCCTCAATTTCGTAATATCGCCGTCGTTCCAAAAAAAGATGAGCACCAACCAGCCGCTGACAAAACAGCATATGAGCCCGCAAAGCCTCAAGATTCCGCCACTCTTGTCAAGATCAAGCGTAAGAAGGAAGCCCAGCGAAACCAGAAGCAGAAATAGACCTTTCAACCGTGGATGTGCCATCATTCTATGAAACTTACACGCCGATGATGGAAATGCAAGTTAAAAGGGGTCGTAACGGTGAAAATTTATTCGATCCGAACCCTTTTTCTCAAACCGGTGTCGGAAAACTGGGAAGAATATTTTTCAATCAGAACATAAAGAGAATGAATTTCAGACATC
>CAZQAF010000024.1:0-3081 GCA_964591175.1 uncultured Desulfobacteraceae bacterium
TCCGGCCTTCGGCACCACAAAAAAATATCAGCTGCAATCTTAACAGATTGCGGCTTTTTTGTCTCCTTAGGGTGCGTATGGGGTATATCTATATGTAATTCTTTTCATAGAATTTATATAGTTTACTTCATATTTTGAGATGATTTGATATGAATCAGTCTAACCAATCAAATTTCCCAATTAATATAACCTCCTAATTTAATTGAAATATAAAAGCAAACACGACGTAAGTGGCCAAGTGAGCATGGTTTTTGCATCGCTTTTGATCAGTAGTTAAGAAATATCTTCTCTTATGCCCGTGCATCTTAGTTCTCGGTCAGATATATATTTTTATATAACTTGGCAAATACTGAGCTAATCACGGCATTTAAAGGGGGATTTTCTATCAGAGGTCATAGACTACCAACCCCCACAGTGGCCCCTGGGAAAACGTAGCCCCAGGGGCTTTTCTTTATATTCTCATTTTTACGAAAGCGGTTTCTATTTCTGTAGGTTGCAGATGGGATGCTTTTGGGTGTGCCGGGTCAAGCAAATTAACCTGCCGTTTTTCCCGGTTCCGGTCCATGAATCTTAGATAATAGGCAAGCCCTCGGCCGTTCGATCATTTCACATCTTCCGAAACGCCTCTTTCCTTTTCTCCCCTATCAATCCAACCAAGAATTTCCTTTTAAATCGCGCCTATCCGTAAGTTTAAGGTTTTAGGTATTTATGCCGATATATGCACTAGGAGAAACGACATGTTAATGTATATCATTTTAGGGATTACCATTATTTATATTGCTGCGGTTATTATCATTTCCCAAAAAAGTCCGAGAGATCGGCTTGGCCGTTAATAACTATGAGGGGAAATTGCGGCTTTTTGATGAATATCCCTTGACATATTACAACGTGGTATTAATCTATAACGGTTAGGTTAAAACCAAAATCGGTTTGCCATTGCCTAACCTCCTTTCTCCAGCCCCCGGAAATTTTTCCGGGGGCTATTCTTTTATATTTTTGTCCATAGATTTTAGAGTCCGTGATAATCCTGCTGTCCGTGACAAGCGCCTTGGAAGGTTAAACCGATGTATTAGAAGTGGTTTCACAACCTTCATACCCCACATCCCCCCCATATATTGAACGGCTCACTGCCGCCGGGCTAAAAAATTACGCGAACACCGCCCAATTCCTGTATGGAAAAGGAATGTTTTTCTTCAGGTGCGCCGATAAAGATATTGTTTACCGGAACCATGAATTCATTGGATATTTCATTAATTATTTCTGCTCCGAATTTACCCTCACGGACCACCAGCTGCGTTTTTAACAGCGGAAATATTTCATGAAGTATTTTGAGACTTTCGGCAAGGTCTTTTTCTTTATTGTATTCAGGATGATTATATAGATGCAAAACCACGACGGATCGGCTGGATTCGTTGTTCATGATATAGCTGAAGGCGGTATTCAACCGGCTCAAATCGCCGCCGCGAGCAAAAAGAATTACCTTTTGCTCGGTAATGGATGTAATCTGATCGATCACTGTGGTTCGCCAAAGCAGGATCCGGGTCATGAGGTTGTTCAGCACCTGCAAAAGACCCCTCAATATCGGAATTCTCAGATACATGATCACCACCAGCAATACGGTGGGGATAAAATAATGCATGAAAAACAAGAGGTTTTTATAATCAATCGCCACGTTCCCCAATATTCCCAAAGTGGTGGCGATGATGGCAATGATAATCGTCGCCCACCCGGCCCGGTAGGTTCGTTTCAACTCCTTTCGTCTTAATTTCAAAAGTATGTTTCCGATGCCGAACAGGGTCATGACGCCTAAGAAGGATATGGTGTAGACCCCCGCCAGAGAAAGCAGGCTCCCTCGCGTTACCAGTAGAATCGATGAACAGAGGATAAAAAAGGTGATAATAATGCGATGGGACGTCCCTCTCCGGTTCTTTTTCAACAGAAATTGCGGCAGACACTGATCCAGAGCCATCCGTTGAACTAATCCGGTAACGCCTACAAAACTCGTCAAAACAGCTCCTGAAAGCACGGCGGCGGCGTCTATGGCGATGACCAGCTTGAAAGCATGCCCCCCCATGAGATGCGCCATATCTGAAAGGAGATGATCTTTGTTGGAAATAATTTCTTCTATGGGTAACAGGTTCAGAGAAAGAACGGAAATCAAGGGATTGAAAATGGCCACGGTAATCAGCATGTTCCTAAGGGTTTTTCGAAAAACGCCAACATCCTGCTCTTCCACGAAATTAGCCGAACTTTCAAATCCGCTGATACCGAGCAAGGCCGCAGAAAAACCCAGACAAACCGCCACCAACAGATCGTTTCCAACGGGCAGTGTAGCCAGATTCCCTTTGAAAATGTGGAAATCCAAAGGCATACTCACAAATCCTATCACACAAAAAATCGTCAACGTGGATATGTGAAAAATAAAAATGGTCAGGGCGACCACCGCGGATTCGGTAATTCCGATGATGGCCAGTATTGCAAAGACACCCAAGACAAGGATCGTACCCTCGATAACCCCAAAATTTGGAAATATGGAATGCAGATATTCTACAGCGGTTTTGGATGAAATCACTGCGGTTGCGATATAGGAAAGGATGGTCATACATGCGGCAAGTGCTGCGGCGAATTTTGACGTGCTGTTGAGAAGACAATTATACGTTCCCCCGTTCAAAGGAAGCGCCTCCACCACTTCGGTATACACTTTCTTATAAAGATACAGGAGAAGAACAACCGCAAGCAAAATCACCGGGGCTAAAACACCGGCAAATACCGCTGCAATGGCCGACACGTACAGACATGATGAGGATATATCATTCCCGCAAATCCCGGTGGCCAGCCATTGATTCAACCGTTTTTTAGGAGCAGAACCGTAAAACAATTCCTCCGTTGTCGGTATCGGCAACGAATTCTTCGACAAATCATCTCTCACGGTTCCTCCGAATTTCTATTTTTTGCCACTGATATAACTTTACCGGCCTTATATCAGCCACTCCAATATCGGCGGCCCATGCCCGCATAATTTAACCTCAAATGAGTGTAAACAAAACCGATAAGGTTTCATAAAAAACCAGTATAAACTTT
>CAZQAF010000024.1:3181-9004 GCA_964591175.1 uncultured Desulfobacteraceae bacterium
TTCATACTATTTCTCTTTCTGCCGGAGCAATTCAAGCCCATCGTTCGGCCCGAGAAGAATCATCACCTCGTCGCCTTTCAAAACATATTTTCCGGTCGGGATCATGGCCAGTTTTCCGGAAGCAATTTCTTTGATGGCAATCACCTGAACACCATACTTGTTGATTAGATCAAGGTCCCTCAGTTCCTTTTGTACAAAGTTTTCTTTGGGTTTCAGTTCAATGATAGAGTACCCTTCAAAAAAGGGTAGATAATCCAGAAGGCTGGGATTGTGCAGTCGTTCGGCCAAATTTATGGCGAGATCTTTTTCAGGGAATAAAATTTCCTGAGCGCCGACTTTACGCAGAATACGGCCATGGGGTTCTGAAATCGCCTTGGCATATACCTTTCGAACCCCCACATCCTTGAGATTCAAGGTGGTATGAATAGACGCGCTGAGGTCATTACCGATGCAGACAACGACGGCATCCATTTCCTGGATCGACAAGGATTTAATGGTCTGAAGATCCGTCGAATCCGCGATGACCGCTTGTGTCACATTGTCCTTGATTTTCTGTACCAGATTCTGATTTTGATCGATGGCGAGCACATCGTTTCCTTTGTCATAAAGATGTGTAGCCAGATAATATCCGAAATTTCCAAGACCTATGACTGCAAATTGTTTCATACTCAACCTCATCCCACCATGATGGATTCCTCTGCATAAAAATACCGCGTCGCCGTATCCCGACTCACCGCCACGCCCACTACCAGCGGCCCGAGACGTCCTACAAACATGACCATGGAAAGAATGACTTTGCCGATTTCAGACAGCAAACCAGTGATGCCTGTAGATAGTCCCACCGTGCCGAAAGCACTGACGACTTCAAAAAACAATTCTAAAAACCGCCCGCGGCTTTGTGTGTGAGACACCTGGCCGATTTCAGTGATCAACAAAAGCATAATGCCCAGGCAGATCACCATGGCACTGAGGATGACCACGCTGACAGCCTTTCCGACACTCGTCGCCGAAATGGTCCGATTAAACAACAAAGGCCGATCCTGTCCTTGAAAGCGAGAAAGACCCAACACTGCCAGTGTGGTGAAACTGGTAGTTTTGATGCCCCCGCCGCAGGAGCCCGGAGAAGCGCCGATGAACATGAGTAATGTGATCAGAAAAAGGGTCTGATTGGCCATGTTACCAATGGGCAGCGTATTAAATCCGGCGGTTCTGGCGGTAACAGACTGAAAAAAAGCAGCCAGAAAACGGCCTGGTAGTGAAAGCGGCGCCAGCGTATTGCTCCACTCCATGCCGAGAATTAAAACCATTCCGGAAAGGATTAAAAAGAGTGTTGTTGACAGCACGATCTTTGAATGGAGGCTGAGTCGAGACAGGGCGCGATGCTTGACTAAAAACTTCCGTTTAATCTCGGACAATACCAGAAATCCAATGCCTCCGGATATGATCAAAAAACAGATGACCAGATTCAGCGCCACGTTTTCCCGATATTTGACAAAGCTGTCTGAGAAGACGGAAAAGCCGGCATTACAAAAGGCGCTGATGGAATGAAATACAGATAAAAAAAACGCCCTTTGGACACTGTTCTCCGGAAGGAAAACAAAAAACATGATTAGAATTCCTACCCCCTCGATAACACCGGTAAACAAAAACACATCCTTGAGAATGGATGAAATATGTCGTTCTCTTGAATGGGTAAAAGCATCCTGCACGACAATTTGTCCGGCGAGACCGGGTCTTTTACCGGCCAGCATGATAAATAGCGTCGACATGGTCATGATGCCGAGGCCGCCGATCTGGATCAAGATCATAATAATGGATTGACCGAACAGGCTGTAAGTCCTTCCCGTGTCGACAACCGTCAGGCCGGTGACACAAACTGCGGAGGTGGATGTAAAGAGTGCATCGATACATCCAACAGGCTTTCCCGTGGAAGCTGCGGGAAGCATCAGCAGAAAAGTTCCGGTAAAAATCAAAAGTGCAAATGCAACAATGGCGGTACGTGCAGGTGATCGGACTATGGCTTTTGATATCCCCATGGATCAATTCTGTGGTTGCTTATAACTTCCTTAATTTCTATTTGAATTTACTTTTGCTTCTCGAATATACATCATCGCCCAAATCAGATGAAATGCCTGTTTTCAAATAGTGGTACCCGACGCCTGCGATCATGGCGGCATTATCTCCGCACAATTCGACGGAAGGAATATGAACCGTCAAACCATTTTGAGAGGCCTCGCACATCATCTTTTCCCTGAGACGGCTGTTGGCGGCGACACCACCCACCAGGGCAATATGGTTGCACTTTTTGACTTTTGCGGCATGAAAAATTTTATCGGACAAAACATCGACCACCGCTTCTTGAAATCCTGCCACAATATCGGGAATCTGTCTACGATAGCCGTTGTTGTGGTTCTGGATGTACCTTAGCACCGCTGTTTTAAGGCCGCTAAAGCTGAAATCAAAGGTGGATTTATCGATAAACGGCCTGGGGAAGGAAATATTTTCAGGATTTCCGTTATGGGCCATGCGGTCGATGACAACGCCGCCCGGATAGCCGAGATCCAGCATTTTGGCCACCTTGTCATATGCTTCTCCGGCGGCGTCGTCTCTCGTCTGTCCCATAAGCGCGTATCCGGTGTGAGAAGTGACATAGTAGATGCTGGTGTGCCCGCCGGAGGCGAGAAGCGCTACAAAGGGAAACGGCGGCGGGTCTGATTCCAGAAACACGGAATCGATATGGCCCTCAAGATGATTGATGCCCACCCACGGAATATCCAGTGTAAACGCAAAAGCCCTAGCGAAGTTGAATCCCACCAGCAATGCACCGACAAGTCCGGGGCCTCGAGTCACCGCAACCGCATCGAGAGATTTTTTGTCAACCCCCGCAGCGGTTAACGCCTCATTGACCACCGGCACGATCGTTTCAACATGTTTCCTTGAAGCCAGTTCAGGTACAACCCCGCCGTAAGGATGATGTATGGTGACTTGGGACGATACGATGGAAGACAATATTTTTTTACCGTCAACCACAACAGCGGCAGCTGTTTCGTCGCAGGATGTTTCAATGCCGAAGACAATCATAGCGGCTTTCTTTTTCCTGTTGCACCCCCGGCAACAGCCCTTTTTGACGTTCAGCCTTTACAGACCGTGTTGTTTTTATGCGCACTTCCTATCCATTTCATCAACCTCAAGAACGGATTTTTAATATTTTGCGCAGCCGTCTTTTTATCGTGATTAAAACTGTTTGTGGAATTTTTATTCATCCTGTATCTTAAAAAATCCTGAAGTTCCATCACACCCATTTTACCCGCTCACCCGATTCCTTTCGATCAATGACCTCTCCGATAACAAAGGCATTCTCTTTCATGGCGATCAGCCGGTCGAGAATTTCCTGGGTGTTCTTTTCATGAACAACGGCAACCATACCGATGCCATTGTTAAACGTCCGCATCATTTCATTTGCAGATATATTGCCGGCCTTTTTCAAATATCCGAACACAGGCGGCACATCCCAGCTGTCCTTGTGCAAAACAACGCCGCATCCTTCCGGAATCACTCGAATAATATTATCCGTGATCCCACCGCCGGTGATATGGGCCAGGCCAAAGACCGGTAAATCTTTGATAATTCGGTGGATGGTTTCCGAATATATCCGCGTCGGCGTGAGCAGCTCCTCGCCAATGGTTTTGCCGAATTCGGGGACATAATGATCGATCTTCAATCCCATAATTTCAAAGCAAATCTTGCGCACCAGAGAATATCCGTTGCTGTGAAGTCCGCTGGATGAAATTCCGATCAACTGATCGCCGACATGAATCCCCGATCCGTCGATAATTTTGCTGTTTTCAACAAGGCCGACCACGAAACCAGCCAGATCATATTCATTATCTTTATAAAATCCCGGCATTTCAGCAGTTTCCCCGCCAATAAGCGCACATCCCGCCTGCCGGCATCCTTCGCCGATGCCGGTGATAACATCTGTCGCAATTTTGGTTTCAAGTTTACCCATGGACAGGTAATCAAGAAAAAACAGCGGTTTTGCGCCCTGAACGACAATATCATTGACGCACATGGCCACAAGATCAATGCCCACGGTATCATGCTTTTCCAGCATGAAAGCAATCTTGAGCTTCGTTCCGACGCCGTCCGTAGAGCTGACCAGAACCGGGCTTTCCATATTGGCGATGTTCAGTGAAAACAACCCGCCGAACCCGCCGATTTCACTGATAACTCCGGATCTGAAGGTCTGTTTGGCAATTTCTTTGATGTTTCCCACAAATGCATCGGCTTTATCGATGTCTACGCCAGCATCCACGTATGTCAATGGTTTTGTCATATTTATCCCTTTTAGAAAGTATAAATAATCAAAGCGTTGAAAGGAAAAATTAATTCGAGTTCATGTAAAAGTCAAAACAAATTTTTTGACATCACATGCCGGGTATTGTAAATAAAGGCAATCTGAAGCTTCAGGCTGGCTGCCGCTGGAATATTCATGTGATGAAGTGTTTAGTATTCAATGTCTATTGATGTATAAACTCAATAGTGAGGTTATGCCTATGAAACCGTTTGCCAGGCTCGATCGACTGCCACCGTATGTTTTTGCAACCGTTAACAAAATTAAAATGGATGCCAGACACGCCGGACAGGATATTATTGATCTTGGAATGGGGAATCCTGACATCGGCACACCCCAGCACATTGTGGACAAACTGACAGAGGCGGTCCAAAAACCGCAGAATCATCGATATTCCGCATCTATGGGGATCACCAAGTTAAGAATGGCGATTTCAAGCTGGTATAAACGCAGATATGATGTCGATATCGATCCCGATACCGAAGCCATCGCTACTATCGGCGCCAAGGAAGGGATATCCCACCTGATTCTTGTCACCATACGTCCCGGAGATGTGGTGTTTACGCCGAACCCGACCTACCCCATCCACCCATATTCCGCAATTATCGCCGGTGGTGATGTGAGGGGCATACCCGAGGGCCACGGCAATGATTTTTTTGACAATCTGATGCACGCGACTCGGCAAACCTGGCCGAGGCCCAAGGTATTGATCATCAGCTATCCGCACAATCCGACCACAGAAGTCGTGGATATCTCGTTTTTTGAAAATATCGTCGCCTATGCCAAAGAGCACGATATTATGATCGTCCACGACTTTGCTTATGCAGATCTGGCATTTGACGGTTATAAACCGCCCAGTTTCCTGCAGGTCAAGGGCGCCAAAGATGTTGGGGTGGAATTTTTTTCTCTGTCCAAAAGTTACAGCATGCCCGGCTGGCGCGTCGGTTTCTGCGTAGGGAACAGCGAAGTCGTTGGTGCACTTCGCAGAATTAAAAGCTATCTGGACTATGGCATTTTTCAGCCGATTCAAATTGCATCCATCATTGCTTTAAACGGACCGCAGGAATGTGTCAAAGAAATCTGCGACACATATAAATTGCGGCGGGATGCCTTGATATCCGGACTCAATCGTGTGGGTTGGGAAGTACAGAGCCCAAAAGCAACAATGTTTGTATGGGCCAAAATTCCCGATCAATATGTAAAAATGGGTTCCGTGGAATTTTCTAAAATGCTGATCAATGACGCCGGTGTAGCGGTTTCTCCCGGTCTGGGTTTTGGCGAATACGGGGACGAATACGTTCGGTTTGCCTTGATAGAAAATCAGATGCGCATCAATCAGGCCATCAGAGGCATCCGGAAAGTCATGTAGGCAGATGGGTTCCGGGTTCACCGTTCACCGTTCAAGGCTAAAAGCTTGAAAGGTGAAGGCTCAACCAATTAAAGCAAAATAGCCAACTAAATTAACTCAA
>CAZQAF010000024.1:9104-31147 GCA_964591175.1 uncultured Desulfobacteraceae bacterium
ATGAACCTTGAACCGCTTAACCTTTGTACAGGTATTCTATGAAAACGATAAATGTGGGATTACTCGGCTGTGGTACGGTGGGTACGGGAGTTGCCAAAATTCTGATTGAAAACAGAGACCTGATTTTTTCTCGGGTCGGTGCTTTTTTAGATTTGAAATACGTTGCAGACGTCGACCTTAAAACGAATCGCGGCATACAATTTGACGATGGGGTTTTCATTTCCGATGCCTTTAAAGTGGTCGACGATCCGGATGTCGATATCATCATTGAAATGATCGGCGGCGACGGGGTCGCAAAAGATCTTATTCTCAAAGCCATTTATAACCGGAAACCGATTGTCACTGCCAACAAAGCCCTTTTGGCCGTACATGGCAATGCGATCTTCAGGGCCGCCATGGAACATGATGTCGATCTTGCCTTTGAAGCGTGCGTCGGGGGATGTATGCCCATTATCAAGTCGCTGCGGGAATCTTTGGCCGGAAATCACATAAAATCCATGGCGGGCATTCTCAACGGTACCTGCAACTACATTCTGTCCAGAAGCACGAACGACGGGAGCAGCTTTAAAGACGTGTTAAAAGAAGCACAAGAGAAAGGGTTTGCGGAAGCAGATCCGACACTGGATGTCGAAGGCATCGATACCGCCCACAAACTGGCTATTTTAACCTCCCTGGCCTATGGCATGGAAATCAATTTCAACGATATCTATATCGAGGGGATTTCAAATATTACACCCCTGGACATCGAGCTCGCCGGGCAGTTCGGATACCGGATCAAGCTTCTTGCCATTACCAAAAATGCCGGCGATGCCGTCGAAGCCAGGGTTCATCCTACCATGATCCCTTTTTCAAACCCGCTCTCCGGCGTCAGCGGAGTCCTCAACGCCGTTACCATTTCAGGGGATGCCATCGGTGACATGATGCTCTATGGATATGGCGCAGGGATGATGCCGACCGCAAGTGCGGTGGTGGGTGATGTTATCGATCTTGCCCGAAACCTTCTATCAGGTTCAACCGGCAGGGTACCGCTTTTGGCCTACCAGATGGAAAATATTAAAAGGATTCCGGTGCTTTCCATGGAAAATATACGGGAACACTATTATTTCCGGTTTTCGGTCCTGGATCAACCCGGCGTTTTATCGAAGATCTCCGGCATTTTGGGCGATTATGGTATCAGCCTCAAATCGGTACATCAAAAAGGGCGAAAAATGTTCGGGGCGGTTCCCATCGTCATGCTCACCCATCTCGCCAAAGAAGCGGATGTACAAAATGCGTTGACCGATATTTCCAATCTCGATGTGGTCAGCGCCCGGCCGGTACTCATACGAATTGAGAACGAAAGCGAAGAGGATTGACATGTACATTGTTTGTTCCGACCTGGAAGGCGTATTTGTCCCGGAGATATGGATCAACGTGGCTGAAAAAACGGGGATTGAAGAACTCCGGCTGACGACACGCGACATCGCCGATTATGATGTGTTGATGAAAAGGCGCCTTAAAATTCTCGATGAAAACCATCTTAAAATTGATGACATTCAAGCCGTCATTGCCACTATGAAACCCCTTGACGGAGCGGTTGATTTTCTGAACTGGCTCCGATCCCGAACGCAGATCATTGTTGTCTCCGACACATTCGATCAGTTTGCCCGTCCATTGATGGAAAAGCTGGGATGGCCGACACTCTTTTGTCACACCCTATCCATAACGCCAGACGGCGTCATTTCGGATTATGTGCTTCGACAAAAAGACGGAAAGCGGGAATCAGTGATTTCTTTAAAAAAATTGAATTACAAGATCATTGCCATGGGAGATTCGTATAATGACATCGCCATGCTCAAAGAAGCAGACAGCGGCATCCTTTTCAACCCGCCGGACAATGTAAAAAGCGAGTTCCCTGAACTTCCGGTGACCTTCAGTTATGAAACGCTGAAGCAGATGATTCAAAAAATACTGTCAAACCACTCAAACCCGTCGAAAGCCCGAGACTGAAACCTGAATATATGCTGAAACACAAAACCACATGCCGGGTGCGATACGGTGACACGGATAAAATGGGCTTCGTCTATAATGCCAACTACTTCAGGTGGTTTGAGATCGGCCGATCCGAAATGCTCAGAGACATGGGAGCTTCTTATAAATCCGTCGAATCAAAAGGATTTTATCTCCCCGTGTCCGAGATGTATTGCAAGTTTAACAGCCCTTCCCAGTATGACGACATCTTGCTGATTGAAACATCTATCGATAAACGGTACCGGGCGGGGATGAAATTCGATTATCAAATATTCAGCGAAAACGGCGATAAGCTCCTGGCCACCGGGTATACCAAACATGCCTGCATGGACGGCAGCGGCCGTGTGGTGAGGCCGCCTAAATTTTTAATGGACATTATTGCAAAAAATTCCGATGTTGATTGACATTTCAAAATTTGACAAATGCCACCTTCTCGTTGTCGGAGATCTAATGCTCGATGAATACCTTTGGGGTGATGTCGACCGAATATCCCCTGAAGCGCCGGTTCAAGTGGTTTCCGTCCAAAACGAAGGTTTTGCTCTGGGAGGCGCTGGTAATGTCGTCAGCAATGTTGTGGCTCTGGGAGGAAAAGTGTCCGCAGCCGGTGTGATCGGTACCGGTCGAAACGGGCAGCTCCTTATGGATATGTTTGATGAACTCGGCGTCAATACCGAAGGGATTGTCAAAGAACCAGGTCGCATCACTACCAGAAAAACCAGGATCATTGCGGTAAATCACGCAAATCAACAGGTACTCAGAATCGACAGAGAAAAAAAACAAGATATATTCGCCTCGACTATGGAAAAAATGGTAGGAATCATAGAAAACAAAATGCCTGATATCGATGTGATTTTGATTTCCGACTACGGCAAAGGATTGATTACCGAGCGCATGATTTCGCAAGTGATTGCATCGACGAAAAAGCATAAAAAGGTGACCATTGTCGATCCTAAAGGACTCGATTTTTCGAAATATTCAGGCGCATCGCTTCTCACACCGAATAAAAAAGAAGCCGCTTTAGCTTCAAATGTGGAAATTGTCGACGAACATAGCCTTAAAAAAGCCGCAAAGAAAATTCTGCAAAACGTCAACCTCGATCAGCTTTTAATCACTTGCGGCAAGGATGGAATGGTACTTTTTGAAAAAAACGCAGAACCTTTTCGGGTAAAAGCCGAGGCGCGGCAGGTTTTCGATGTCTCCGGTGCCGGTGATACGGTTTTGGCGGTTTTGGGTCTGGCCGTTGCATCCGATATTTCAATTAAAAACAGCCTGGCCGTTGCCAATGCGGCCGCTGGAATCGTTGTGGGTAAAGCCGGAACGGCAACGGTTTCAAAACAGGAACTCGCTTCGGCTTTGAAAATCGTCATGGGGAAAGTTGGAACCACAGCGGCTTCAGATCAGAAACTCACGTCGCCACAGAAGTCGCATGTCCGTGACCTGCCGGACAAATACAAAAAATTAACAGAGCTTCCGGCACTCATCAAAGACCTTAAGAAAAGCGGAAAACGGATAGTATTGACCAACGGCTGCTTCGACCTGTTGCATGCAGGCCACATCATGCTCTTTTCTGCGTCAAAACGTATGGGAGACATTCTTTTCGTTGCCATCGATGATGATGAATCCGTGAAAACGCTAAAAGGCTCCGGAAGGCCTGTAATCAATGCAAAAGAACGGGTTAGAATCATAAGCGCACTGGATTCCGTTGACTATGTCGTTGTATTTTCCTCCCCCGAGCTTAAAAAATTGATTGAAATCATACAGCCGAATGTTCTGACCAAAGGATCCAACTATACTGACCAAGAAGTGTTCGGGCGTAAACTTGTTGAAAAATACGGCGGGCAAGTAGAACTGATTCCGGTTACCGAAAATATTTCATCTACCCGTATTATCGACACTATCAAAAGTATTCGGCAAGAATAACATTCCCAGATAGCATGACATATCTACAAGAGAATAATAACGGAATTATACTGAACATCCTCATCCAGCCCCGATCATCAAAGAACATGATTGCAGGACTCCATGGCGATGCCCTGAAAATCAAACTCACGGCACCGCCCGTGGATGGCGCCGCCAACAAAATGTGCATCGAATTTTTATCAAAATGGGTCAATATTTCCAAATCCGCCGTTGAGATTATCTCCGGACACGCCAGCAGAACCAAACGGGTCTTGTTGCGATGCGGAAATAATACCAAAGATCGTAAGCGTATTCGCTCTATGTTATCATCCGTATCAAGTCAAAAAACACCTTGACATATTTTTTCATATTGGATAGATAAAAAGATTAACTCACTGATGCGGGGTGGAGCAGTCAGGTAGCTCGTCGGGCTCATAACCCGAAGGTCGTTGGTTCAAATCCAGCCCCCGCTACCAAAAATATCAAGGAGTTAGCCATTTACGGTTAACTCCTTTTTATTTTCAACCCATTTTTGTACCACTCTCCCACATTTTTCCACATTGACGTTTAACAATATTCGTCAAGAGTTTGACGAGAAATGTCATTCCAGGTGGGTGTAAATACGTCATCCATCAATAAGCCTTTGTAATTTTACATTATTTATTAAAATAGTTTTTAGGAACGTATTATGCATATATTAATGAATACTTTGTTATCAACAGATGCGTTCACCTATGATGGCAGAGACGTTTATAGATTCTCAGTATTAAGGTATTGAAACCATGAAGAGACTGATAATAATAATAATCCTTTTGTTGCTGCTCGTACCCATAAGCTCTGTGAGTGCTGGGGATAAAGAAACTTTAAATTTTGCAAAGGATAAAACTTTAATGTTTTTAAACGGATATCTACCAATAGCGGCCAAGTATAACTATGCTTTTTTTAATGAACAAATGGCAAAAGAAAACGAGATATCAGATTTCTTGGACTCAAAAGAGGAGCAAAGACGAATTGTCGGCTTTGACAGAATGGATGCCGAAAATGAGATAACAAATTTTTCAAATGGGTACCAAAAGACAACATTTACTATTCCTTCTTTTAGTTGGATAATTATACCCAATCTAATAGGAAGCCAACCATCAGGAATGATTCAGTTTACTTTCTCTTTTTAGCATTGATTGAACGGCATAAGCCGTCGTTCGAATAGGACAGTCACTTTCTATTGACAGGAGACATCTCTGTATGTATTAATTTAAATGTGAAACTTTTCTGGTGTACGTCCATTTTATATTCCGGTCACCAGCATATTGATGCAAAAGAAAAATCAAAATAAATGTGCACCGGGTATGAATACGGCATTCAGAGAAGTCTCATTTTGGCAAGGGCTTTGTAGGATGGTTAACCTATCTTCCTAACCTTTGCTGGGGTGATCCAAAAGGGTCACCCTGTTTTTTTACCCATTAATCCTATCTCTCAACTTACCAGAACACTTAAAAGTCACAACCTTCCTCTTCTGAATGTATTTTCATATTGAGCAATTGCCTCCTTTACTGCTTGCTTGATTTCATTACTATCCAGAGGCTTTTTGACAAATCGATAAGCGTTGCCGGAATACAGCACCTCCAAATTCTCTTTGGTTTCATCATCGGTGGTCATAATTATCCCCTTCGTATTAGGTGAATATGTTCGAACTCTTTCCATAAATTCCAGACCATCCATTTTTTGCATTTTTTGATCAGCAACGACAACAGCCCATTCCAATGATTTTATTACCCCCAGGGCTTCAAAAGGATTGTCAAAACCAAAGGAAAAATACGGCTCGTCCTTGAACAACCAATGCAGATCTGCTCGTACACTAATGGAATCGTCGACGAACATAATGTTGGGTCTCATTGAATCAACTCCTTTTAAGCATTTTTGACAGGATGTATAGATCAATAAGTGTGCCAAGTTTGGTTTTAGGATTAAATAATAGTGTAGACCCTTATTTGATAAGAATTTGAGAGAAAATGTTTTAATATATGAGAGATTTTTGATGCCTGATGAAAATAAAAAGTGCACAGAAAAATGTGCATCAGTGCACATAAATCTGTGCAACCTGTTATCAGGCTATAGACCTTTTAAGTTTTGAGACTGATGAAACATTTTGTATTTATTGACATTATTTCCATAATCTTTTATCTTTTTGAAATAATCATGAATTAAACCCACTTCAAAAAGCTGGAGGAATAACAGGTAACAATTTATTCGATTGATTGGGGAATGATATGAAAAAGATAAAAATATTTCTCTTGGTATTTTCAGTTATGATGACAGCAGCAACATTTTATAAATGCATTGCCATAGCTGCACAGGTTACGAAAATTAATGCTGATAAAGGGCTCATCATTATTGATGGGAACAAGGATAACGGATTTATAATGGAAGCTAAAGTATGCTTTTATTCCGCTTCAGGTGAAGAAATAACTTGTGGCAGGGTTCAGCAGACGTCAGAGTCCTATGCTACGGTTAAAGTAAACAACAGAATAGCAATGCAAATTAAGTATGGAATGGAAGCAAAAGTCCCTGTTGAAAAATCGGATGAAAAAGTAACAAAAGAGGATAAGGGCTGTTCCGATGATTCAGAGTGTGGTGATTTCGGAGTTTGCATTTATGGTAAATGCTATTAAACAAAATGATAAAATGTGTCAGGTTATAATAATATTTGATGAATGACTGGGGACTGGCTTCAATTTTCCAGCTTGACATCGTAGGCTAAAATCATTAATTATTTGTATAAGAAGTCTGTAAAGCCGAGAGTTAATTATAGCCCTCAAAATATCGATCCGGCCTGTTTTGAGGTGGGAAATAAATCATGGCTATCTGCATTCACCTTAAACAATTCGATTTAAGATCACGACGGGAAAAAGGACCTCCCTGAAGATACCGAAATAATCGTGACCCAGCAGGATGATCTCGTCACACCCTGACTGCCTAATCTCAACATCGAAACCAAGGCGTTCATACCTTTCTGCCCGATGAACACTTGGTGAAACAGTCTTTGTTTTGATCGGCAAGACAGCCCGATAAGGTCAGAAATGTCGGTGCTTAGCGATAAAGGAGACTGCAGGTGAAACAGCTGTTTAAGGATAAGAAAAATACACTAACTTATATTGTTTTATTTATATTTACCGCTTCCTTTCTCATCGGTTGTGCCGGAACAGGCAAGATGACCGCGTTTCAGATGGATGAGATGCTTGCGCGGTCAGGTTTTCAGTTACGTACCGCAGACACGCCCGAAAAACTCGACCTTCTCAAATCGCTGCCAAAAAATAGGTTTCTGCACAAAAAGCGGAACGATAAAGAGATATATTTTTATGTGAATGATGCTTCTTGCCAATGCATGTATATCGGAAATGAAAAGGCTTATCGGCGCTTTAAACAATCGGTCAAAGAAAATCAACTGGACAAGAGGATCGACACAACCAGCAGCGAAGTCCGGCGAGACATGCAAAGTTTCCCTTTTGACACCAACAACCCCTTTAATGCTGGAGATCATCTTCCCTGATTTGAGTTGGATGTTCGCATTGCCGGTCATCGTTTCGAAAAAATGATGTGGACCCGCAGACTTTATTGACAATTTTAAATTAATGCTTTATATTATTGATTTAACTAATATTTCAAATAACCATTATGAACAAGGCAAATTCATCACAATCCCTTATAAGAAAAATACGATACTTATAGCCAAAAGAGGAATCGATTTTGTTGCGAAATCTGAAAATACGCGAATAGGAAACCGAACATATGAAAAATCTATTAATTCAAATTGTGCAAGCACTGGTTGATAACCCCGAACAGGTGCAGGTGAACGAAATTGAAAGTGTTCAAACCGTTGTATTGGAACTCAGAGTTGCCAAAAGTGACATGGGCAAGATCATCGGTAAACAGGGTAAAACAGCGAATGCCGTCCGGGCGATATTAAACGCAGCATCCGGAAAGGCTGGAAAGAAGTATCTTCTTGAGATTGTTGAGTGACACGGCAGAGGCGGCACCAGGACCGCCGGGAAACGTCTAGAGCAAAAATTACTCACAAGTTTGCTTTTCAGTGCATATGATGTCCGTATTTAAACAGCGATACCACACACCGGTGCTGCTGATTTTGTTTTTGGCGATGATACTCTTTGTCGCCTGCACAGGCCATTATCTAAAAAATCAGAACACCCCATCGCCGCCCTTTTCCGATTACCCGACCGGAACTCTCGATTTTCTTCAAAGTGACGGTTCCGTCAAAACATCCATTACCGTTGAAATAGCAGATACCACCGAAACTCAAATGAAAGGACTTATGGGAAGAAGAGATCTGAGCATCAATAAAGGGATGCTGTTTGTTTTTCAACAGTTGAAACCCCGGAAATTTTGGATGAAAAATACGCCGATTTCTCTGGATATCATCTTCATAGGAAGGGATGGATGTATCGTAAATATCGCTGAATCAACAACCCCCATGTCCGAAAAACATTACCGGTCCGACGGGCCGATCAAATATGCGGTTGAAGTCAGCGCCGGGTTTGCAAAACATTTCGAGATCGATTCAAGTACGTGCATACGGTGGCGGTATTTGTAAATTACCACTTTATAAGTGCCTAAAATTTGAAGTGATCTAAAGTGCCTAAAGTTGAGGTAGCGCTAAAGCGTTGTCATTAAAATATAATTGGCTAAATCATTTCTTAATTTTAGCTCACTTTAGCTCACTCTGGGCACTTGCAACGCTTTCTGTCTTGATATTAAAGTCAGCGTAGCAGGATTTGTCTTCTCTATTGATTTTAGGTTCTTATCTCTTCTATTCCGTACCGATAAAAAAGGGCCTAAACGTATTTTCATCTTGTTTCAAAGCCCCGTCTATCTTTTTAAGCAACCGTTTTTTTTCATCGGGAAGCTGCCCTTCGAGATTGATGTAATTGGTATAATGATCGCTGGTCAAATAGGATGACGCCTGTATCCCCTTTATCAGTAGTGCCGCTTCCTGCAAAATCCCGTGGACTCCGAGCATTTGAAAGGACCCACTCTGTACATCCGCTAAAAGCGGGGTGTTGAGCTTGGGCACAAAGGTGCGAAGGCGAATAAAATCCGGCCCGATCTCATTCAAAACGCCGGCCGTCTCCATGGCATGGGGAACGGTCCGTTCCTTTCCGCCGATACCCAAGATAACATAAAGGCTTAGCTCGATACCGGCATCCATGGTCCATCTGCCGCCTTCTATTTGCTCCTTCCGGGTTGTTCCTTTTTTGATCCGTTTCAGGATCAGATCGTCTCCGGATTCAAGGCCCACATGGATTCTGGATAGACCCGCATCCGCCAATCGCCTGAGACCTTTGGGTCCTTTTTTATGAATATATTGTGAAGAGCCATATACTGTGATTCGCTTTAATGCAGGAAATTTTTGTTTTGCAAAAGAAAGGATCTCACAAAGATCGTCTGTTTTCATGGCAATGGTGTTGCCGGCCGGGAAAAACAGGGTTTGAACCCGATCCCCATATCGATCACGGGCTTCGGAAATATCCGTCTTGATATCCTTTACCGCTCGGACCTTGTACCGGGGACCGTTTTTATAGACCATGCAGAATGTGCATCTATTGTGCGGACAGCCTACAGTGGCCTGGATTAAAAGAGAGGCCGCCTCGCTGGGAGGCCTGTATATGGGGCCTTCATATTGCATAATATTAAAAAAACGGGCACAGATTTTCCGGATTGAAACAAACAGTAATGTCTCATAATTTAAAGACATTTAAAATCGGTGTTCATCCCGTGTTCAACCGATTTAATCGTTGGAAATTTCGGATATTTAAAGTAACGATTAAAATCATCTTCATTTAACCAAAACAATAAAACCAAAAGATAATCTCGTCAAGCATTCAGGAGCCGTTCATGCAGCAAACAAAATGGCAGGTAATCACCGGCGCGCCATGCTCGGGAAAAACTGCGGTTATCCAGGAACTTGAACGCCTCGGCTGCCCGGTGGTGCATGAGGTTGCCCGAAAACATATCGACAAAGGACTTAAAAACGGGGAAACCATAGCAGAAATCAAAGCCGATATTTTATCATTTGAACGCCGCATTCTCTACAAAAAGATCGAGATCGAACGTTTGCTGCCAAAAGATAAAACAATTTATTTTGATCGAGCAATACCGGACAGTATCGGATACTACATCCATGAAGGGCTCAACCCGGCCGATCCCATTCAAAAGAGCCAATTTTGGCAGTATGAACACATTTTTTTCTTCGAGAGGATCTCTTTCGAAAAGGATCGCGTAAGATCGGAAGATGAAAAGATCGCATCGGAGCTGGAGCGGCTGTTAAAGGAAAGCTATCGGATGTTGGGTTATGAAATTGTTATTGTTCCGCTTATGCCGGTTAGCCGTCGTGTAAATTTTATCCTTGAGCATATTCATTAGAAGTGGTTTAAAAACCTCCCCTCGGGCTCAATCTCTGCGTTGGACTGAGACGGTCAATCCTCGAAATATTCCCGATATTCCTGCGGTTGGCCGCCTCAGTCCGCCTTGACCTTAAACCCGATTGAAGGTTTTGAAACCACTTCTATCAGGTTCAAATTAAGGTTCGCGGAATCTCCTGCGGATCTGGTCTTTTTCACTCGGAGGCAATTTATCCCACCGCCGGAGTTTTTCCTGGATTCTATTTCGCTCGTCAGGCGTAAGCTTTTGCCATCTTTGATACCGCTGCCGAAAGCGGTGGCGTTCCCGGGGCGGCATTCGGTTATATTCTTCCATTCGATGTCGCAGAATCCGTTTTCTCTCCGGGGACATCGACTCCCACTCTCTTAATCTTCTCTGCAACATGGTCTTCTCTTCAGGAGACAAGCGGTTATAGTTTCTGCCGTAATTTCTTGTGAGAAGCCGGTATGACCTTCTTGGGTTAAACTCTTCGTAATCCTTTGTTTTGTCGAATGGATACAACATCCCCCCTTTAACCATCAACATCTCCCGGTCGTAATTTTGCGTGTTCTTAAACCGATGGCCTTCAGAGAATTCTATGGACCGGCTCCAACTGAAGGCCGGGAAAAAACAAAAAATTATCAGCAGCATCGCGACAACGGCGACTGGTAATGTGATTTTTTTATGCGACCCGCAGCTATTCTTTATCATCGACACACCCAATGCAAAAGTCCTTATGTTGCCTTTTTCCCTTTGCCCATTACCTGATCCAGTTTTTTAAGCATATCCATTTCTTTCAACAAGTCCAGATTTTCAAGCAAATCCATATCTTTTGCAATCAACTGTTCATTCGTTCCAATGCTGGAAATCGTTCCGACACGGGCCGTCTGGTGAAATTCTTTAAAACCGAACCATCCAAAAGCCGCTAATAACACGCAACATGCCGCCAGCGCATAAACGGGTTTGATATATCCTTTAAAAAACGATTGTTGCCACCACGCCTTTCTATTGCGCTGCGCGCTCAACTTTTCCATGACATTATTGTGAATGACGTCGGCGTCCTTACCGGAAAGCAATGCTTCGGGCATGGTTTTTTTTACATCTTTCAGCAAATGAAGCAATCTTGTCCGTTCTTGGCGACAGGATATGCAGCTCTCAAGATGCTGTTTCCATTTCCCATGCTTTAAGGGCGGTAATTCTCCATATACGTCCAACCATAATGTCTCTTGCCATTTACGGCACCAGTTCATATGCTCACCTCCTATGGCTGAGCCCATTCTTGCAAAGCTTGTCTCATAAAATGCGTTGCGCGAAAGAGATGACTTTTGATAGTCCCTTCAGCGGATCCCATTATTTCTGCAATTTCACGTATCTGCATTCCGTGGAGCACTTTGAGCTGAAAAACCACGCGTTGTTTTTCCGGAAGAGACGCCAAAGCTTGTCTGATTTCTTGGGCAAGTTGTTTGTTGCTCAACGCAGTCATGGGATCGGAAAGCTCCAGTGGACCAGGATACTCAATATTCGTCTCGCCCGAATTTGTTTTTTCATTCTGCTCTCTACGCCAAAAGGAAAAAATTTTATCCCATCTGCCGCGACGTCTCCGGTTGTCTAAACATATATTGATAAGAATGCGATAGTACCAGGTGTAAAAAGACGATTTTCCTCGAAAGCTTTTCAAGTTTTGAAAAGCGCGCAAAAAAGCCTCCTGTGTGAGTTCACGGGCTTCTTCTCCGTCGCCGGAACACATACTGTAAGCAATAGCATAGGCCTTTCCTTGATACATTTTTACCAAGTCGCCGAAAGCTGCCCGATCACCGTCTTGAGCACGGGCAACTAATGCCTTATCTTTCAATGAGATGGATAGACGTTCCCTTTTAGCCGCTGAATTTCGGGCCTCTTTTTTCTCCGATCTCGCTGTAAATTGATACAAAAGCTTAATCTCCGGCTGATTTATACAGAGTGCCTGCCTTTTCATCTGTAAATCCATCCAACATGCTCATAAATGCATGATATCGGTTTTGCTGGATATTTCATATTTATACCATTTTTGTAACCCATGCAAGTAACCCTTTTTAATCTTCAGGAGTCTTAATCATATAGACGCCAAGAAAATAAAAAAGTTTACACTTTTTCTTTTGATGCTATCAGAGCAAAGCCTTTAAATTCTTTGCAGTAACTTGTATATTTTTCTGAACGCTTTTGGATGACAGGCCTCCTTGACAATAAGACTTGCGTTAATATATTCTGATACAAACAAAATGTGCAGATGCCAGCACATGGCAAACATCAAAGGAGTTGATTAATGAAAAAAATAACTTCCATACTTGTCGGACTTGCTCTTGTAACATTTATTTTTTCCTGCGCAGGTCCTACACAACAAGAAAGAGGCTCGAGAACAGGGGCTTTAATCGGCGCCGCCGGCGGAGCAATTTTGGGACAGGCCATTGGGAGAAATACGACAGGGACGCTTCTTGGCGCCGGACTCGGAGCTATTATCGGTGGCATTTCGGGCAACCAGATCGGTGCTTATATGGATCGGCAGGAACAAGAACTGAGAGCGGCAATGGCCCAAAGCCAGGCGGCGAGCATCCAAAGAACCCAGGATGTTTTAACCGCCACATTTAAATCCCAAGTCCTATTCGACTTCGACTCTTCGACGCTCAAGCCCGGTGCGTATAGTGAAATGGACAGAGTCGCCCGGATTCTTAACAAGTATCCGCAGACAACTATTCGAATTGAAGGCTATACCGATCAGACCGGGTCTGAAGCATACAATCAAGCTTTGTCCGAAAGAAGGGCCACGGCAGTCAAGAATGCGCTGGTGCAACGGGGTGTGGATCCCGCAAGAATACAAACCGTCGGTTATGGCGAATCACAGCCCATATCTTCAAATGCCGCTATGAATCGAAGGGTGAACATTGTCATTATGCCAATTAGAGCAGGATAACGAACATGATAAATATGGGAGAGCAAACAATGAAACTTTTAATGACAGCATGCCTTCTCTTACTATTATTTTTTCCATTGAATGCTTTTGGGGGGTGTATCCAAGGAGACTGCACGAACGGACAGGGGACGTATAATTTTTCAAACGGTGATAAATATGTCGGCCATTTTAAAAACGGCAAAATGGATGGACAGGGTGCACTTTCAACGCATGAAGGCGGAAAATATGTGGGTGAATTTAAAAACAATATGCTAAATGGCTATGGAATTCTTGTTCGTCCAAACGGCCTTAAATACAAAGGGCTGTTCAAAAACGGCAAGTTACATGGGAAAGGAAAACTGATGTCCCCTTCAGGCAAGACGTTAAAAGGAAATTTTAGAAACGGCGAGTATGTCGGCAAATAAATCCCGTGAAACGGGATTTATCACAAGCCCCATGGATTTATATAACGAATGACTCTACAACATTAAAAAGATCATTGACGCTGACAGGTTTGGCAAGAAAGGCGTCAGCGCCTGATTCCTTGGCAATTTGCTCATCTTCGGGGTTTGCGGACATCAGGAGGCATTTTTTAGATGGATGCTTGGCTTTGAACTTGGCAAGGAATTCAAATCCATTCAATCCGGAAACGGCAACTTCTGAAATAATGATATCGGGGCCGTCGTCGTTCTGTACATATCTCCAGGCGGCTACGCCGTTATCGAAAGACAGCACATCCCGGTTGACGCAATACATCAATACAGTCGTCACAAAATCACGAACCAACAAGTCACCGTCGATCACAGCAATTTTGACATTTGGAATACCGACTTTTCTCATGCCAATTTAAAAAAGTTTTTTTGGGTTGTGACTAAAAAGGTATCTAAAAAAGTTCTATTAACCCAGCAAAACGAAAATGTCAATATATGTTTGAAAATCAGATTCAGGTAGTCAGCGACTTTATTTCTGTTTCCGTCAAATAACGCCAAGTCCCCTCTTCAAGCCGTTTCAACCTTATCTTTGAAATCCGCAACCGCTTTAACCGTATAACATGGTTTCCTGCTTTTCGAACCATACGTCTGATTTGTCTGTTTTTCCCTTCCTTGAGCACGATGCGAAAACGTCTGGAAGAAATTCTGGTAATTCTTGCAGGTCTCGTTTTCGTTCCCATCATCGGCATACCATCGGCAATTTTTGCTAACGCGCCATCAGTTATGGGTTTTGATACAGTAACATCGTATTCCTTTTCATGATCAAAGGAAGGATGCAACAGCCTGTGATGAAGATCCCCGTCATTGGTCAGAATTAAAAGGCCGGTTGAATCCTTGTCGAGCCGACCTATCGGATAAACCCGCTGAGGAATATCGATAAGGTCAAGCACTATCTTTTCACCCGGTTGACTGCAGCTTGTCACGTATCCTTTGGGTTTGTTGAGTGCGATATATAATAGTTCGCTTTTCGGTATGACCACCTTTCCCTTGAATTCCACCCGATCATTGAACGGATCTATCTTTGTGCCCAGTTCGGTAACTACCGCATTGTTCACCCGTATAAAACCGGCTTTGATGTATTCCTCTCCCTTTCTTCTTGAACAGATACCGGCTTTGGAAAGAAATTTTTGCAGACGTATCAGAGACATGGTTTTTAAGACCTGTAATCGGCATTAATCCTGACATAATCCACCGAAAAATCACAGGTAATCATGGATCCAAAACCCTGTCCGAGGTTCAAATCAATGGTTACTGCAAATTCCGGTTTTTTAAGAACTTCCGCAGCCTCGGCTTCAACGGCTTTACCGCAACCCACACCGGATTTTACCATTTGAATATCATCGAAATACAGATCGATTCCGTCCGGATCTACATCAATGCCCGCCCGGCCTACGGCGCCCATAATTCTTCCCCAGTTGGCATCTTCACCGAAAAATGCCGTTTTAACCAATGGAGAATGGGCAACCGTATCTGCAATTCTTTCGGCATCAGCATTTGAAAACGCCCCCCGGACGATGATCTCCACCAGCTTTGTCACACCTTCTCCGTCTCTAACCAGTTGTTTTGACAAATCGAGAAGGATCGAATCCAATGTCTTTTGAAAAACATCTTTATGGGCGGACTGCTGAAGAACGACCCCCGAGAGCCCGTTGGCCATCATTAAAACCATATCATTGGTGCTGGTATCTCCATCAATGGTAATCCGGTTAAATGACCGATTTACAGCTTTGGTTAATATCTCTTTTAAAATCACAGGCGACACGCTGACATCGGTACAAAGAAAGCAAAGCATGGTTGCCATATTCGGCCGGATCATTCCGGCGCCCTTGGCGACGCCGGTTACGGTAAATGTTTTTCCGTCCACCACTCCCTGTTCCGAAATCATTTTGGGAACAGTATCCGTGGTCATTATCGATCGCGCCAGATCCGGAATTCCTTCCGGCCGGAGTGATTTCACGAGGCGGGGGATTGCCGATTCAATCTTCTCCATGGGCATTGGTTCTCCGATCACCCCTGTGGAAGCCACTAATACCTGATCTTCGGAAATCCCGAGTTCCGTTGCAGACAAGGCGGCCATGGTCTCGGCATCTCGAATTCCCTGTTCGCCGGTACAGCAGTTGGCATTGCCGCTGTTAACAATAACTGCCCGGCATATCCCCTCTTTGATTCGTTTTGTGTCGAGGATTACCGGTGCTGCTTTCACAAGATTTCGTGTAAATACACCGGCTGCGGCAGTTGCCGGCACCTTGGAAAAGATGAGACCGAGATCTTTTTTTTCTTTTTTCTTTAGACCGGCAGCAATCCCTGCAGCCTCGAAACCAGGACACATGATAATTTCCATTTTTCATCTTCCTTATAAAAATTTTGATTTTTAAATTTTATTTGACAGAACAGCACATTATTGTCAATCTGCATTCCAAGACTTTAATCTGTATGCCCATGAAAAACTTCAAAATTACCATTGAATACGACGGCGGCGCCTATCACGGCTGGCAGCGTCAGGCTAAAGGCCGGACCATCCAAGGTGAAATTGAGGGCGCACTGGCGACAATGACGGGAAAAAGTATTTCCGTAACGGGCTCCGGCAGGACAGATGCCGGTGTGCATGCCCTGAATCAAACGGCAAATTTTAAATGTACCATCTCGCTGGGGCCCGAGGTCTTTCAAAAAGGACTCAACAGTCTTTTACCGAAAGATATTGTCATAACGTCGTGTGAAAGCGTGCCTGTTAAATTTCATGCCAGATATGATGTTAAGAGCAAGACATATCATTACAGAATCTTAAATCGACTTCTTCCTGCCGCTGTTTGCAGGCAGTATGCCTGGCATATCCGGAAAAAACTCGATTTGGAAGCCATGGCGAATGCACTGCGTTGCATCACCGGCCGCCATGATTTCAAGGCATTCGAGGGTTCGGGCAGCCCGAGATCCGACAGCATCCGCTGCATCATGACCGCTGATCTGTCTAGAACACATGACGAGTACCTGGTTTTAAAATTAGAAGGCGACGGATTTTTAAAATTTATGGTACGAAATATCGTCGGCACACTTGTGGATGTCGGGCTTGGCAAAATAACGCCGGAGGACTTCAAACAAATACTCGCTTCAAAAAATAGAAACCTGGCCGGGATAACCGCCCCTGCCCATGGATTATTTTTAGTGGATGTGAAATATTAACGCTCAATTTTTGTTTTTTCTCTTTTGCACCTGCTCATTGTAATAGGCGATGACCTCCCGGCGATTGAGCATTCCGATAAGGATGCCGTGATCTTCGTCACTGACCACGGGAAGGCTGTCGATATTTTTAATGGTAAATTTCTGTAACACGGAATTCAGATCTTCCGAAGGCGTTGCCAGTATAATGTCGGAGGTCGCGACATCACTCATCACCACAAGATTGCCGATCTCCCTGGAAAAGAGTATGGCCCTGATATCGGTACTGGAGAATATTCCGACCAGTCTTTTAAGCGGATCCACCACCGGAAAATAATGCTGCATGGACTCTGAAAAAAACTTCCTGAAATCCTCGAATGTCATGTCTCTGGGAATAACTTCCACCTTTTTTACCAGATGCATCAGATCATTGATCCGGATCGCCTGCAAGATATCCACAAAAAATTCTCCTGCATGGGCCGGAGAGTTGATCCTGCTTTTAACCTGCTTGTCATAAATAGTCCATTTTCGAGCAGCCATATAGGATATTGTACATACCATGAGACTGGGAAGGAGGAGATGATACGAATTGGTCATCTCACTGATAAACAAAATCGTCGAGATCGGTGCGTTTGAAACCGCTGCAAAAAAACCGGCCATCCCCACGATAACAAAAGCGCCGGGTTCAGCCACCACACCCGGCATGATCTGATGAAAGAGGTTGCCCACAACACCGCCCATGGCCCCTCCGATGACGATGGAAGGACCGAAAACCCCTCCGCTGCCCCCGGATCCGATGGAAAATGATGTTGTAAATATTTTGCCGAAAGCAAGAAAAAGTAAAAATGGTATCGTCAGTTCATTATATATGGCTTTCTGGGCAAACCCATAGCCGAAAGCCAGGGTCTGGGGTAAGAAAAAACCGATCACACCGGTAAACAGTCCGCCAATGGCAGGTTTTATATGATTGGGGATCTTAATGGCTTTAAAAATGCGTACCGTCCCGTAAAAGGATTTGACATATAAAACACCAACAAGCACAACGACCAGCGCAAGTACCAGATAGGGACCCAGTTCCAACGGGTTTTGGAATATAAAATCAGGGGATTCAAATAATGATCCCCATCCGTTTACCAAACAAAACACGCAATAGGCCACCACCGAAGAAATGCCCGCGGGTATGACCACCTCGGATTCAAACTCGGGATCACGATACAAGACTTCCGCCGCAAAAAGCCCTCCGGCCAGAGGTGCGCGAAAGATGCTTCCGATGCCGGCTCCGACGCCCGCAGCCATCATGATTCTTCGTTCGCGATCCGATAGTTTCAATACGGTTGCCAGGAATGAGCCAAATCCCGCCCCGATCTGAGCAATAGGTCCTTCGCGCCCACCTGACCCGCCCGTTGTCAGGGTGAGTGCGGATGCAATGGTCTTGATTATCGGAACCCGGGCTCGTATGAAACCACCTTTTCTATGGTAAGCGTCAATGGCCGCGTCGGTTCCGTGGCCTTCGGCCTCCGGCGCAAAAGTATACACCAGCCATCCGCTCAAAAGGCCGCCGAATGCGGGAAGAAATAACAGTACCATGGGATTAAACGGTGTGTTCGTCGGCGGGAAAATATGATGCTCACCGGCTGCCTGCGGCGGGAGGTAACCTGCAAGAAGCTCCATAAAATAATGCGTGCCGAGGTGGCCCAAATATATAAATATAATGGAACCGGTCCCTGCAATAATACCGATAAGTACAAAATATACCGTCCATTTACCGGCAAGGAAGATATCTGCAGAAAACGCTTTCTCGGTATCGGAAGCGGATCCGAATGTCTTTTTTAAAAAACTTAAAAGTGCCACAGATCAGATAGTCCCGGCATGATAATCGTTTAATTGAATCTCTTTATTCTTTTCGACTTTCCAAATCTTTTACTCCCTGCAAAATAATATTGAAAAGCTCGGGAATTTCGCTCTCTTCCAGGCATGAAAAAGCGATTCTTAAATCCTTATCTCCAATGGAAATAAGCCCGACGCCATATTTTTCAAGCAAATGACACCGGAGCAATTCGGCATTTACGGTTTTCAAACGGATGCACATAAAATAGCCGGAGTTAAAGGGATAAACCGTCCAGGCCTTTGTATATTCAGAATTTGAAAGCACATTTTTCACGCACCTGGCCCTGTTTTGAAGGATAGCAAACTTTTCTTGTTTTTCTGCTTTGAAGTGATCGCCCAGCATGGACTTTAGTACAATGGTCTGTGCCAGGTGTGATGCATTGGAAATGGATCCCCTGATGCATCCTGCCGTCTTTTTTTCAAGTGCATCATATACCGGTTCGGGGTCGCCCGAAATCCGGCATCCATAGGTTATAAAACCGATTCGCAAACCCCAGACAAAATTCTCCTTTGTAGCGCCGTCGACTTTTACGGCAAGAAGTCTGGGATGTTGATCACAAAGACTTGCAAAAAGAGACTCTTTCAAAACTTCGTCTTCATAAAAAAGTCCGAAGTAAGCATCATCGGTCACCGCAATCACGTTTGTTCCTGCTTCGGCAAGGCCGGTCAGTATCTGAGTGATGCCCCTTCCCTCTTTTTCTGTCACTGAATAACCGGTGGGATTGTTGGGAAAGTTTAACAAAACGGCAATTTTATCACGGTATTGCGCTTCACTCTTGACGGTTTTCTCGAACGCCGTCAAATTAAATCCCCCGTTTTCATTGAATAAGGGGAAATGGGTGATGGTCGCTCCTTTTTTGACATTGAAAATCATATTATAGTTTCCCCACATCATGTCCGGGCAAATAATCACATTGCCCGGGTCCAACCACATATCCGCAAACATGCTGAGGGAATGCGTGATACCGCAGGTCACCACCGGAAGACTGATGGTTTTCCCTGAAAGCGAAGGATTTTTCAAGTATAAGGAATCCTGCCAAGCCTTCCGCAGGTCCGGGATCCCAAAAGACGGGGCGTAGGTTATGGAGGCTCTGGGTCGTATGTTGCAAATCGAATCCATCACCGAAGGAAAGTACATGGTTCTTCCTTTCTCGGTGGCAATGCCGATGGTTGCATTCAACTTATGCGCTTTTTCCTTGGCTTCAGCGCTTTGGCTCAATATCCCTTTGGGGAAAAAAAGGTTCTTTCCCATCTCAGACATCATTTCCATAAGATATGCGTTGCCGTTTTCTATGGTTTGGTTGAGCGATTGAGCAATAGGATTCATGAACACCATCTCCTTCTTGTCGGGTTAAAGCTGAATGGCGAAGCCCGATGGATGTCGATTTACGGTATTTTCTTAGCGGTTTACCCAGCGTAATTCAGGATTTTATGAATAAAATATTAGCGTGCGCACCTGAAAGATGTCAAGTGAAAAGAGCTTGAAAAATCGGGGGGATGAGAAGCACGCACATACGACGACCAGGTATTTGCATGGATAAAAAACCCCGCTTGCCATCAAGCGGGGTTCATTGGCAGATTGAAAGCGACATTACCGGTTTCCTCTCTTGGATGCTTTGAGCGGATTGAGTTTCGCATTCTTGGCAGAAGAGGTTTTGGCAATATGTGATGCAAAATTGCAGTTTCCCACCTTCCATTTTGAGGAAGGATCAGGGCAGGATGTGCAAAACCATCTGGATGAATATTCTACGCTCTTGTTGCAACCATTGCACTGCTCGACAACCTCGTGGCAAACTCCGCCATTATAGGAACATCCCTTCGACGTCATAAAAGGGCAATCAAAACCCTTTCGAATCGTTGTACAAACCATTGGAATCACCCCCTTTCTAAAATAAAATTAAAAAAAAGGCCAGGAATAATCCTTTCCCGGCCTTTAAATGCCATTCGAAAAAGTTGGCGCAATATAAACAGACAAAAAATGCTTGTCAACCATATTTTTAAAAAATTGGTAAGGTTTTTTTCTGGATCAGCACAAAAAGACCTATTGATTTTTTATTTGAAAATTGACAAGTTATTTGTCATATATTCTTCACAAATTTAACGAGATACACCGATTTTGATATTATTGATGAAATATTGTGAATAAATGCTATAATACGCCGGATATTTGATGCGTCCATCGTGCCGTTTCAAGTCCCGTTTGAACCTAAACCAAAGGGATTAAATGCAACATGATTATTGAAGAAGCCAAAAAGGTTTTGAAGATGGAAGCCGAAGGCATTCTGAAACTTGCAGAACGTATTGACGATAACTTTCCTAAAATGGTTGAACTTATTTGTCGTTCCAAAGGCAGGCTTATTATTAGTGGTATCGGCAAATCCGGCTTAATCGGACGAAAAATTGTCTCCACGTTGAACAGCACCGGAACACGGTCTCTCTTTTTGCATCCATCCGAAGCCATGCATGGTGATCTCGGCATTGTAGACAGCGACGATATATTCATCGCACTTTCCAATAGCGGAGAAACCGATGAGCTGAATTCACTCATACCCAGCATAAGAAAAATCGGATGCGCCATCATTGCATTTACAGGAAACAAAACTTCGACACTGGCGAAAAACAGCGACATCGTTATCGATGTCGCTGTTGAGAGAGAAGCGTGCCCTATGGGACTTGCACCAACCACGAGTTCGACAGCCCTCCTTGCCATGGGGGATGCGCTTGCCGTGGCCCTGATCAATAAAAAACATTTCAAATCAAGCGATTTCAAAAAGATTCATCCCGGGGGAATTTTGGGGCAACGGTTGTCGAGCAAAGTTAAAGATATCATGTTAACCGGCGCTTTTGTCCCGCAGGTTCCCGAAGGGACCGCCATGGAAGATGCGGTGAAAGAAATCAACCGCCTGGAATTGGGTGTGACGCTGGTCATTCGATCAGACAAGACCCTTGCCGGAATTATCACCGATGGAGATTTAAGGCGTTTGATTGCAGATAAAAAATCTATTGCCGGTTTAACCGTTGAAGACGTTATGACCAAAAACCCGCGTACAGTTGCACTGAATTCGCCGGCCTACGATGCCCTGAATATGATGGAAAAATACCAGATCACCGTGGTTCCCATCACTGATGCCAAAGGAAAAACTCGAGGGGTTTTGCACCTTCACGACATTCTGGGTAAAGGCGAATTTAAATTCAACGGGACATAAAATCGTGTAACGATAATATGAAACTCCCTCGGGTAAACC
>CAZQAF010000024.1:31247-42063 GCA_964591175.1 uncultured Desulfobacteraceae bacterium
TAACGATAATATGAAACTCCCTCGGGTAAACCCGCCAGAGGCGGGTAAACCTTCCGGAGATTATAAATGAAGAGGATATCATGATATTTGAAGATATTGATACCACGATCCCAACCTTGGGTCCCCTTAGAGTACCATCACCCATAAAAAGGGGAGAAAAAGGCGCACCCACTTTTGTACATGATACAGATGAGGTTGTGATGGATGTTCATCTAAACAATCTTATTCAAACGCTCAAGGAAGGGAAAGAATTGATTTCATTTGAGCTGGCCGGACCAAGAGAGAAGCTATATTTCGATCCCAGCAAGCTCAGATGCGGCCTGGTGACCTGCGGCGGACTCTGTCCGGGTCTAAACGATATCATTCGAGCCATTGTTCTGGAGCTCTTTTACGGATACAGCGTTCAAAACATTTTCGGCTTTAAATACGGTCTTCAGGGCTTTGTTCCGAAATACAGACATGATATTATCGATCTCAAACCCGAAACCGTCGCCAATATACACGAAATGGGCGGCTCAATCCTCGGATCTTCAAGAGGTCCGCAGTTAATCGAGGAAATCGTCGACTCCCTCGAACGATTGAACATCGGCATACTATTTATGATCGGCGGAGACGGAACGCTTATGGCGGCCACAAAAATAGCGGAAGTCATTACAGAAAGAGGTTTAAAAATAAGCATTGTCGGTATCCCGAAGACCATTGATAATGATATTTACCTGGTTTCTCGGTCTTTTGGCTTTGATACCGCGGTAGATGTTGCCACTCAGGCTATCAGAAGCGCCCATATCGAATCATCCGGGTATCCCAACGGCATCGGTCTAATTAAGTTAATGGGAAGACATTCAGGCTTCATCGCAGCAACCGCTACCCTCGCGCAACAGGACGTCAATTTTGTGCTGATACCAGAAGTGGATTTTGATCTCGAAGGGCCGAACGGATTTTTTGCCGCCCTTGAAAGCCGGTTGAATCTCAGGGGGCATGCTGTGATCGTTGTGGCGGAAGGGGCCGGTCAAAAGTTTTTTGAAGATAAAAACACTGAAAAAGATGAATCCGGAAACATCAGGCTCAAGGATATCGGACTGTTTCTTAAACATACCATAATGTCATATTTTCATACCAAAGGGATGGATATATCCTTAAAATATATCGATCCCAGCTACATGATAAGAAGTCTGCCCGCAAACGCCAATGATAATGTTTTTTGCAGTTTTTTGGGGCGCGATGCCGTCCATGCGGGTATGGCGGGAAAGACAAAACTATTGATCGGTCGCTGGAACAATCACTTTGTGCATATTCCTATGAGCGCCTCGGCAGGAAAGCGAAAAAAAATCGACCCAAAAGGGAAATTATGGCTCAGTGTCCTCGGTGCAACAGGTCAGGGATCACTCAAAAATGACGAATAGATCTTTGATGACCGAAGAACCGCTGAATAACGAACCGCAAAATTTCGAAGGAAGGTATCCTGTCGATTCTACAAAACACAGAGTGAAGCGATGCCTCACCTCGACATTCTTTGCGAGGTTTTTACGAATTCGGGGTTTTCCCAAGCAAACGATGAATAACGGCGGCATGCTTTCCGGCAGCGCCCTTATTTAATATCACTGCTTCTCTGGCCGATCGGCCGACGGCGTCCGCCTTGTCGGGGTGTGACAGGTAATAGAGCACTTTTTCACGTAACTCTTTGCCATTTTTGACCTGAATACCACCGCCGGTTTTATCGAGAAGCGCTTTGGCATCTAAGAAATCTTCCATTGAAGGACCGTAAAATACGGGTTTTCCCCATACGGCCGCTTCTAGAACATTCTGTCCGCCCAGCGGTTCCAGGCTCCCGCCGCAAAAAACGACGGAAGCAATGCTGTAAGTAGACTGCAAATCCCCGATGGTGTCAATAATGACAACAGGGGCTGTCCTTGGGGAATCGGAGTTGTTAATTTCTGTTCTTAATTGATGTGAAATCCCTCTTTTTACAATCGCATCGATAACGTGCCGGACTTTTTTAATGTGTCTCGGTGCGATAATCAGAAGTGTTTCAGGCAGGGTTTTAAGAATTTTTTCATAAATATCCAGTATGATTTCATGTTCCGAACCACGGGTGCTTCCGGCAACCAAAACCCGCTCGTTCCCCTTTAAATTATAGAGTTTTTTATTTTTTTCTCTAAGGCGGGAGTCGGCCCGGTGCAGCAAAAGATCATACTTTGCGTTTCCGTTGACTTCAATTCTGTTTCGGGGAACCCCCAGCATCACCAACCGCCGGGCATCTTCATCCTGAATCATACTGAACGCTTCAACCTGATTTAAGGCTTCTTGAATTAAAAATCGAATCTTTAGATATCCTTTAAAGGATCTGACAGAAATTCTTCCATTGATAAGGGCAACTTTCACACCCAACCTGCGGGCTTCGAACAACCAGTTCGGCCATATTTCGGTCTCAAGGCATGCTAAAATATCCGGTCGAACGCTTAAGAGCGCCCTGCGAACCGCAACAAAAAAATCAAGCGGCGCATAAATGCACGCCGCTTTTGAGCTGAACTTGTCACGGGCCAGAAACTGACCGTGTTCCGTTGTTGTGGAAAGAATTACGGCACAATCCGGCATGAGTCCCACCAGAGACTCGATTATCGCTTCTGCGCAGGTTACCTCCCCCACTGAAGCTGCATGAATCCATATTCTCGGTGACCCCTCGATCCTGCTAAGGATCGATCGGGGATAAAAACCGAAACGCTGACCGAAACTGTCTTTGAAGCGTCCGGATAGGCGAGAGTAAAACCAAAAAAAAGGGAAAAAAACAAAAAACAATCCCATATTGAGAAAATTATACGCTTTATAGGCGAAATTCATTGACTTACCGTTGCTCCAACTCTACAAACCGCTGACCGCTTATCCGGAAAAGATACAGGTTTTTTCGAGCGTCTCCATCCCACTCAAATGAGGTCAGGCCGGTCACTCCTTGAAAACCTGACGGTCGTTTGAGTTCATTTTTAATGGCACTTCTGTATCGAATATCAGGCCGATTCACTATCTGAAACAAAATCATGGCACTATCATAAGCCACCGCTTCTATGAACCCCGGCTTTTCATTAAATATTTTAGAATATCCGCCAACGAATTTTCTAACATTTTCCATTCTGCTCCCGGCAAAAAATCCATCCGGCATTATAGCTCCCTGGATATATTGGCGGGTCATATCGATCAGATTCTCAGAATGCCATAAATTGGTTCCCAACAAGCGGGTGTCGTTAACATCGTAAAACGCGAGTTGAGGAACAATCAGTCCTGATTTTTTAGGGGCATCGGGAATAAAGAGTGCATCAAAATCGACAATAGGTTCCGGCTTCTCATTCTCCCCCGATCCGTAACTTTCGGATTCTTCATCCAAAGGCAAAAGTTCGCTCTCAACAATATTTTCATTAAGTTTTGTATCGAGATCATCTTCAGCAATTGTTTTATCAATATTTTTTAGATCATCAGGCACGTCATAATAAAGGCCTACCAGTTTTTTAATGGGACCGGCGAAATCGGTCCCATCCGGATTATACGACTCTGCACCGACCACTTTGCCTTCATGGGCAATGACTTCATCCCAAAACAAGTTCATAAATGTTTCGCCATACTTTTCCCTGGGATAAAGGATTGCGAAATCCCTGATACCGAGCTCCTTGGTCGCATAAGAAACCAACGCTTTAACCTGCATCGCGGGAGTAATAAAATTCCTGAAAACATATTCTCCAATTTCAGGGATATTTTCTTTTTGTGTCATGGTGATTATCGGTATGCCGAATTCCTGCGCCGCTTTAGCGGCAGAACCGGCGGTAACGATTGGTCCGATGATAGCGGCAACATTCTCTTCGAACAGTTCTTTCACGGCCGCCGTGGCCTTGACCGGGTCGGACGCTGTATCCTTAATGATTATTTTGAGAGAAGACTCGGGGTTTAATGCGTTGAATTGATGAAAAGCGAGTTCAATACCTTTCAAGGCCCTGTTACCGTAAATACCGAAAGAACCGCTCAGCGGAAGCAAACACCCAATCGTGTAGCGGCTGTAAACAGAGCGCTTATTGATATCAGCGATGAGTATTTTAGCCTGTGCTACATTTTCGTGTTGCGGAAATTTTTCGATATAGACGGATAAGACCTTTAATGCTTCATCATACTTTTCGTCTTCAGCATAGTCCAGCCCGAGCTGAAACATAAGATTGGCTTTAGGGGTGTCTTCCTCGACTCGACCCAATAGAGATTCGATATCCTCAGGTGCCATCCGCCGTATAGCGTCTTTCAACGTTTCGATAATGTTGTTTTTTTCCTCATCCGTCGATTTTTTAAGGGCCATGACGTAGTAACCGACAGCGTCTTTTGGAGAACCCATGGCTTTGTATACATCACCAAGCAGCATATACGTTTTGAGGGTATGAACCCTGGAAGTCGTATGTTTGAGAAAATCCGTCGCCTGCTCAATTGCTTTCCCATAATCGCCTTCCTTGTAATATGTATCGAGAATTTCAAATCGGGCGCCAGGGACAAAACGGCTTTTCGGATATTCTATTATGAGACGCTGATACACACCGCGCGCCAGTTGATACTTCTCAAGCACCATATAGATCGATCCCATATTCATTAAAGCGGCATCAGCCATAGGTCCGTCCGGATATCGCTGCAAATATTCATTAAAGTCCGCAAGCGCCTTTTCGTAAGATTTTGCCTGAAACATTTTTTCAGCCCGAGAAAAAAGCGCATACGAAGGCCCTGCTCTTTCCGGAACCGGCTTAATTGCGCATGCGGCTAAAAAGAGAACTGTTGTAAAAATCAAAACGATTCTAATCGGTTTCATATACATTAGGATGCCATTAAACCCATTATTTTTATCCTGTGAAACCTTTTTTGTTTTTGTTTCACCGGGGCCAACATGCCATAATTCCAATATTCCCATTGGAGCGAAGTCCCTAAGTCCTATTTATTCCCGTCTGGCTTGCGTTCGATGGCGGTCTTAATGAATGGTATTTACCTCTATTTAACAACAAAGGCAAGTATAACCTGAAACGTCTGCCCCGGCACATTTTATGGTTTTACTTATCCTTGCCAAGCACCTTATAAAAATGTTATAAGGCAAAACCTTTAAAAATCGAATATTTTTATCAGCGCCATCAAACAGACTCAACTATTATAGCAAAAATTATGAAAAACAAAAATTCTAAAACACCCGTATCGCCACCGAATGAAAAATCCGCAAATCCTGATGTTGACCATGAACTCGAACACCTGAGGCTGCGACTCGATGCCATCGACCAAAAGATTGTTTCTTTGCTTGCCGAACGACAGGCCGAAGTCGAGCGCGTCGTTCAACTCAAAAAAGCTCACAATATACCGGTTTATCATCCCGCAAGGGAAGAAGATTTAATATCCCATCGCCGCAGTCAAGGATTTAAGGCAGGTCTCAATCCGGATTATGTTGAAGAAATTTATCGTCGAATTCTCCGCCAGTCACGGGTTGAACAGACTGCACAAATGGCGCGAAAAGGGGTCCGCGCAGGCGCACCCGTCCTTCTTATCGGGGGGCTGGGAAGCATGGGTCAATATTTTCATCAATGGTTTACCGCCGCCGGATACCAGGTTCGAATCCTGGATACTCAGGACTGGCCGAACGTCGATGAGCTCTGCCAGGATATCGAATTGGCAATAATCAGTGTTCCCATTGAAGTCACCGTATCGGTAGCCCGAAAAATCGCCCCACACCTTCCCCCAAAATGTGTATTGGCGGATATCACCAGCATAAAAAAAATTCCCCTCACGGCGATGCTCAAAGCCCATCAAGGTCCGGTAATCGGATTTCATCCGCTTTTCGGCCCCACCCCCTCAACCATGGACAAACAAATAGTTGTGGTAACACCCGGCAGGGATATCGCCGGCTGTCAGTGGCTGATCGATCAATTCAGCGCCTGGGGAAGCATAATACTGCAAGTCGATGCCGAAGAGCATGACAAGATCATGTCCATTGTCCAAACGGTGCGGCATTTTGCTACATTTGCCTTCGGTCAATTTCTTCGGCGCAAACAAATTAATTTGCCGCGAACGCTGGAATTTTCCAGCCCGATATATCGTCTTGAGCTCGGAATGGTCGGCCGGCTTTTCGCTCAGGATCCATCACTTTATGCGGAGATAATCTTTGCATCACCGGAGCGATGCGCCCTCTTGATGGAGTATCTCGAATCCCTGTCCACGAATTTTGAAATGGTCAAAACTGGAAATAAACAAACGTTTCTTACCGAATTCAAGAAAATCTCCGATTGGTTCGGGCCGTTCAGCGAACAGGCAATGCGAGAGAGTTCATATCTTATTGATAAGCTGATTGAACGTTTTTAAAATAAATAAGGTAGGAGTTTTTCTGATTGATAGAGGTTAACTTGTGATTTCCTGGTTTACTCGTATGTACGCTATAGGTCAGTCTTCGCTTGACAGAGACCCTCCTCTTTTGTAATCTTCGGTCAATAAATTTTAATCCCAAATTGCCAATGCCCATCAAACAAAAAGACCACAGTTTACGGAAACTGTGATCGAAAATTGAAGCCTAAAAAGGAATCGGGCAAGTGTCCGACACATCACCTATTTATAGCAGTCGAATCACCAAGACATATCTGGAATACATCAAGAAAGCTTATCCTGAATTAGATCTCGATGATCTTCTTGAATATGCAGGAATGACCAAACATGAAGTGGAAGACCCGGCACACTGGTTCTCTCAGGATCAGACTGATCGTTTTCAGAAAATTCTGGTTGAAAAAACCGAAAATCCAAATATCGCAAGAGAAGCCGGTCGTTATACAGCATCTTTCAAAGGAATGGGACCCGCAAGGCAACACATATTGGGTCTCATAACACCAATATCAGTTTATCTGTTAATGGAAAAACTTTATCCGATACTGAGTCGGGGTGCTACAATCGAAGTAAAAAAACTGGGCCACAGTAAGGTCGAGATTGTCTCTACTCCTAAACCGGGAGTCAATGAAAAACCTTATCAATGCGAAAACCGAATCGGCGTCTTTGAATCTCTGGCAGAATTGTTCACCCACAAATTTGCAAACGTCGAACACCCTCTATGTTTTCATAAAGGCGATCGTGCTTGCCGTTATATCCTTTCTTGGATAAGGACACCTTCTTTTTTCTGGAAGCTTTTACGGAATTATTTTTTATTAATTTCAATCGTAATAACAATAAGTACAATCTTTGTCCTACCCTTTTTGACCTGGGGCATTCTTTTGGTTCTTTTATCGTTTATTACTATGATTCTATCATTTTACACCGAACTTCTAGAAAAAAAGGAACTATCTAAAACCATTAAAATTCAAGGTGATACAGCCAAAGCCCTGTTGGATGAAATGTCCATCCGCCATAATAATGCACTACTTATACAAGAAATCGGGCAGGCCACTTCAACAATTTTAAATACGAATGATCTCCTCAAAGCCGTGGTAGATATAATGGAAATGCGTATCGACTTTGACCGTGGCATGATCATGCTTACAAATAAAGATAAAACAAGTCTACGTTACACCGCCGGATATGGCTACACAAAAGAAAAAGAGGAGTTTTTGCAGCAAACAGAATTCCATCTTGACAAGCCTGAATCCAGGGGGGTTTTTGTGGTGGCTTTTAAGGATCAGAAACCATATTTAATTAATGATATCTCCGAAATTGAAAAAACCCTATCCAAAAGAAGTTTAGAGTTCGCGAAAAGGATGGGAGCTCAATCACTAATATGTGTACCAATTGTATATGAGAAAGAATCACTGGGTATAATTGCAATAGATAATATCAAATCTAAAAGGCCCCTTACAACCGGTGACATTAACTTATTATTAGGTGTTGCCTCACAAACAGCGGTCGGCATCAATAATGCCAAATATTTTCAAAAGATCCAGGAAAGCGAAAAAAAATATCGTGAGCTAGTAGAAAATGCCAACAGCATTATCATGCGAAGAGATATCAAAGGGAATATTACCTTTTTTAATGAGTTTGCCCAAAACTTTTTCGGTTTTACTGAAAAGGAGATCCTTGGGAAAAGCCTGAAAGGCACGATTTTCCCGAACACCGAATCAACGAAAACCTATCTTGATAATCTATTGACCCTTTTAAAACAATCCCCTCAAAAGCCGATCATCAACGAAAAAGAAAGTGTCCTCAAAGACGGTAAAAAAGTATGGATCGCGTGGACCTACAGACCTATTTTCGATAGCCATAATAAGCTTACAGAAGTCCTCTGCATCGGTACTGATATTACGGAACTCAAGCGTTCGGAACAAGCTAAAAGAGATCTGGAAACGCGACTTCAGCGAGCACAAAAAATGGAAGCCATAGGAACGCTGGCCGGCGGCGTCGCCCATGATCTAAATAATATCCTTTCCGGCATTGTCAGTTACCCTGAACTTTTATTAATGGATATTCCCCAAGATAGCCCGTTAAGAAAGCCGATTTTGACCATACAGAAATCAGGAGAAAGAGCCGCCGCCATTGTTCAGGATCTATTGACCCTTGCAAGAAGAGGCGTCGTCACAACGAAAGTCGTTAATTTGAATTCAATTACTTCAGAATATTTGAAAAGTCCTGAATTTGAAAATTTGAGGATGAATCATCCGAATGTTCATATAAAAACAGATTTTGAAACCGATCTGCTGAATATTCTTGGCTCTCCGGTTCATCTGTCCAAAACCATCATGAATTTGATTACAAATGCTGCTGAGGCAATCCCGAAATTGGGTGAGATTATTATATCTACAAGAAACCGATATATCGACAAATCCTTAAGCGGCTTCGACAAAATCAAGGAGGGAGACTACGTCATACTCACTGTTCGTGACACGGGTATCGGTATTCCTTCCGAAGATTTAGAAAGAATATTTGAACCGTTTTACACCAAAAAGGTAATGGGAAAAAGCGGTACAGGTTTGGGAATGGCGGTTGTATGGGGGACCGTAAAAGATCATAAAGGCTATATTGACGTAAAAAGCACCGGAGGCAAAGGAACCGAATTTACGCTCTATTTCCCTGTCGTCCGGCAGGAGCTGACACATGATGCCCCGCTGTTATCCATAGAACATATTAGGGCCAATGGAGAATCGGTGTTAGTCGTGGACGATGTGGAAGATCAAAGGAAAATCGCCTCTGAAATGCTGTCGAAGTTAGGATATTCCGTGGCATCCGTATCAAGTGGAGAGGAGGCAATCGATTACATGAAACATCATTCGGCAGACCTTCTGGTGCTGGACATGATCATGGGCCCTGGCATCGACGGGCTCGATACGTACAAGAAAATTCTTGAAATACACCCCAACCAAAAAGCCATCATCGCCAGTGGGTATTCTGAAACAGACCGGGTCAAAGAGGCGCAAAAATTGGGTGCGACATCCTATGTGAAAAAGCCGTATCTCATAGAAAAAATCGGTCAGGTCGTAAGGAAAGAACTGGATAAATCAGTTGAGTAAATTCTATTTTTATAAATGGATGTCTCCTCATCCTTTTACATCGAACCACTCGAAAGCCTCTGTATTTTGCAACTGACCTTATCAATTTATTATCTGTTATTTTTAAATTAAAATAAAGAGGGGTTTGATCTAATAAAGAATCAATAACTTGCATGATTGCTTTTGAATCAAATATATCATTGATAAGCAAATTATTTCATGATACACATCGCTTTCTAATTTGATATATATCATGTATCGCTGTATGAGGTGTTCTCGGTATGTCTTATTTTGAATATTTAATGGAAAGTGACGAAGAAACGCTCCGTCTTGATTTGAAAACAGATCCCAAGGAAATTGAAAACCAGGCGCTTTGGGCTGGTATAAAACCGGGCATGAGGGTTGCCGATTTAGGCTATGGTTCCGGCAAGACCTCCTATTATCTCCATGAACTCGTTCAACCGAACGGAGAAGTCGTGGGTGTCGATATAGCTGTAGAAAGAATTAAATATGCAAAAGAACATTACAATAAAAAAGGAATAGAATACATTCAAAGAGATATTCGTGCCCCCCTAGATGATCTGGGCATGTTCGATTTTGTTTGGGTTCGCTTTGTTCTTGAATATCATCGAACCAAAAGCTTTGACATCGTTAAAAATATATCCCGTATCCTTAAACCTGGTGGTATTTTATGTCTAATCGATCTGGACTATAACTGCCTGAGTCATTTTGGACTCTCCGACAGACTCAATAAAACATTGCAAGGTATAATGAAGGCACTTGAGAATGCTGCAGATTTTGATCCCTATGTCGGGATAAAACTTTATTCCTTTCTATATGATCTGGGCTATAAAGATATTGATGCGAGATTGGCGCCTCATCATTTAATTTTTGGAGAGTTGAAGGATACTGATGCCTTTAATTGGACCAAAAAGTTCGAAGTAGGAGTAAAAAAGTCAGGGTATCACTTTTTAGAATATGAAGGAGGTTACGAAGAATTTTTAAAGGAATGCAAGGGATTTTTTTCAGACCCGCGGAGATTTACCTATACCCCTGTAATTTCCTGCAAGGGGCGCAAACCCGAAAACTAGCTAATTATTTTCCCCCACGTTTAACTTCTCCAAACTCAAACATTTAAGATAACTTTTAAGACCCAATTTCTTTGAACATATTTGCCAGGCACCTAAAATATTGATCTCCGTATTGTGTGTTTAATACCCAGAGCTGATACAATTTCTCATAAGGTACAGATTGCATTTCTGCGTAGCTGACAGGATAGATCATGACCGGTATTTCATTCTGCTCAAATTTTGCTGAAAGAGAAGAAAGTACTAAGTATAGAATATTCTTTGACAATCCATTTGAAT
>CAZQAF010000025.1:0-41220 GCA_964591175.1 uncultured Desulfobacteraceae bacterium
CGATCCTGGATCATTTCTGCCAAGGCTTTCAATGCGATGCTGTAACCCTTGATTCCCAACCCGGCGATCTGGGCGTCGGCCACATCTGATATCAAGGATTTATGCCGAAACGGCTCTCTTTTGTAGATATTTGAAATATGAATTTCGATGATCGGAATATCGAAGGCAAGGAGGGCATCACGGATGGCGATACTGGTGTGGGTAAATGCAGCCGGATTGATAATGATTCCGTTTTGAGTGGCACTCGCCTCCTGGATTTTATCGACAATGGCGCCTTCGTGATTGGATTGGAATGTTTCAACAAAAATTCCCAGTGTCTTCCCTAAGTGTTCGAGTTCGGTATTGATTTCATCCAGGGTGGTATTGCCGTATAATTCAGGCTCTCTTTTGCCCAGCATATTCAGATTGGGTCCGTGAATGACCAAGACTTTCGCCTTGCTTTTCTCCTGATTCATCAGATTATTAGCTCCTTGGTTCATGTTAACCTTTCCTATTTCTCATTATAGGAAAGAGAAAAGAGAAAATAGGAAAGAGGATATTGAAAACCGCGGATGGACGCGAATAGACACAAATATTTGTGTTCATTTGCGTCCATTTGCGGTTATCTATTTTTAACAGGATTGCTATTCACCGATCAGTTTTCGAAACGTGGCTATCGTCTCATTATAGTCCGGGCTTTTGAAAATGGCCGACCCGGCCACAAAAACATCGGCGCCGGCATCTGAAATATTTTTAATGGTTTTTTCGTTCACACCGCCGTCGACTTCGACAAGGGTGGACAGTCCCCGGTCTTGAATGATTTTGCGAAGGGCACGGATTTTATCAATGCTGTTGGGTATGAATTGTTGTCCCCCGAATCCGGGATTTACAGTCATGATCATGACATAATCCACATCTTCTAAGATCCATTCCAGGGCGGAAAGCGGCGTTGCGGGATTCAAAACCGCTCCGGCACGCAATTTCAATGCTTTGATCATACCGACGGTCCGGTTTAAGTGGACACAGGCTTCCACCTGAACCGAAATCAGATTCGCGCCGGCTTTTGCAAAATCTTCAATATATTTGTCCGGGTCCTCAATCATCAGGTGAACGTCAAGAGGCAGCGAAGTGACACGGCGCGCAGCTTTGACAATCAAAGGACCGATGGTGATGTTGGGTACAAAATGACCGTCCATGACATCCACATGAATCCAGTCGGCGCCGGCTTTTTCAACAGATCGGATCTCTTCTCCCAATTTTGAAAAATCAGCGGATAGTATCGATGGTGCGATATATTTCATTGTTGAATCTCCCATGGCAGATAGTCCGAAAACCAATATATATCAAACAGTTTTGTCAACGATATTGACATGATGGATCCACCATGTCAAGGCCCAAAAAACCTTATCCGCTGCCATAATCCTTAGCTTTGATCAATTGCCCATCCTCGTAAAGAAAAACGGTGGTACTGTTGTTTTTGGGGATGATGAGCCAGATTTCCTCCCCGGGTTTCATGAAATCGTCAAATATGGGATTTGAAACACCGAAACTGTTCAGCACGACCCGGATATGCCTTTTCAAAAAGCCGTCTTTAAGCCGGTATCTGAAAAGGTTGCCTCCCTGAGAACCCTGCAGATACCTGGATCCTTTCTTTACGGGCTCCCGGTTAACCACAAGATCCACTGTGCTGCCTTCAGTGACAGAATATCCGGATAATGGGTCTTGGGCAACGATTGAATTTAAAGGTTTGTCCTTGTAGAAAACAGATGTTATCCTTCCGAGTATCAGGTTATGGTTTTCAATCAAGGGGATGGCGTCGTCAAGCAGGTGCCCCCTTATATCCGGCATCTCATATTTTTGCGGCCGAATTCCCATACTTACCAGAAGATTAACGCATTCACCGCGCGTCACCATCGTTCCACGGGTCGGAACCTGGGCAATAATCGAGTCCTTTTTGATGTGATTGCTGTAAGTATCGGATATCTCTCCCTGGCACAAGCTGTTTTCTTCGATAATAATCCGGGCCTGTTGAACAGGCAGATTTTCAAGATTGGGCATCAGAATGGACTTCGGACCTTTTGAAATGATAATCCTGACATCACGGCCCTTCTTTATTTCCGATCCGGGTTCCGGCTCCTGAAAAATAACGCTGTTTTTGGGTACCTCTGCGCTGTATTCCGATCCTTCGACCTTTGTATTGAGGCCCAAATCCGACAGCAATTCAAGGGCATAAACAACTTCTTTTCCCATCAGATCGGGAACAACCACAGTATCTTCACTTTTTACAATCAGCGTAAGGGTCAGGTAGGCGCTCGCACCCACAACGATGATAAAAATCAGAACGAGGACCGCTGATTTAAATATTCGAGAAATCATTTCATCCGTTTCAAACGCACGGCAAAAAAACCATCCATATTGTGAAAATGGGGAAAAGTCTTGAGATATCCATTGTCGGTCAATAGCGATCGTGCTTTGTCCGGCAATCTTCCTCGATTGTTTTCTATAGCAAAATTTCGATGCGTATTCAAAAAATCAATGACCACGGATTCATTTTCTTCGGGTTCCATGCTGCAAACGCAATAAACCAGGATACCGTTTGGTTTGACAAGATGCGCCAAGTTGTCCAGAAATAGTGTCTGCCTTCTTGACTGGCGAATCAGATCTTGCTCTTTAGTATGCCATTTTGCATCCGGGTTTCTCCTTAAAACACCCAGACCCGAACAGGGCGCATCCAACAGGATCCGGTCGAATTTTCCCATGGATTTGTTGTCAGGAGGATCAGTTAAGTCATGAATGCGGGTTTTAACCAATGAAATTTCGAGACGATGCATTTCGGACATCAGACGAGAAAGTTTTTTCTCGTTTTTGTCCATGGCAATCAGCATTCCCCGGTTTTTCATCATCTGGGCGATATGTCCTGTTTTTCCGCCGAGACCGGCACAGGCATCCAGAACAGCTTCGCCCGGCTGCGGTTGTAACAAAAATGTTACCAGCTGTGCAGCCTCGTCCTGCACCTGGAACATTCCGTTTTCAAAGGCTTTAATGTTCCCAATGGATCGTTTTGGATTGAAAAGGAAGATGCCGTCCGGAGAATACGTTGTATTTTCAGCATGTTCAACATCTTTTTCAATGCGTTTCAACAATGTTTTACGGTTGGTCTTTAGTGTGTTGCAGCGTATTGTTATCGGCGGTATGGTATTGACGGCATCACAGAGCTGTCCGGTGCTTTCAAATCCGAACCGATTGAGCCATCTTTTAACGATCCAATCGGGGCATGATTTTTGTACCGAAAGGGCTAACAGCGGATCTTGGTTGGCATCCGGGTATGAAACCTGCTGATATTCTCTTGCGGCGTTTCGCAACAGTCCGTTGACAAAGCGCACCACATAAGGTTTTGTAACGGATTTTGCCATTTCAACCGATGTATTGACAGCCGCAGATACCGGTATTCGGTCTAAATAGATGATTTGAAAAAGCCCGAGGCGCAAAATATTCATGACCTTGGGATCGATTCGGTTCAAGCGGGTTGCAGAAAAGTGGGCAATGATCCAATCGAGTCTTGCCTGCCACCGAAGAACACCGTAAACAACCGCTTGAAGCAATGCGCGGTCTTTTTTGGAGAAAAAGGCGTGGCGAGAGAGGACTTCATCCAGTATATTGTCTAAAGTGCCGCCGTCTTGATCAAGCGCGTTCAGGATATCTAAAGATGCCTTGCGAGCAGTCGTCACTATGGGCTTAATTTTCATTTAAAATCTGGTTCTCTGGACCGGGTTAAAGATAAAATCGTTCCCCCCTGGAGTTTTGTGTCTGAAAATAGGAAATCGAAAAGAGGTTAACATTTGCGTGCCTTTGCGGTGTCCTATTTTCTAATTTCTATTTCCGAACATCTGTGTCAGTGCAAATGCGTTCCGGGGGGTAATGTGTACCCCCGCAGGAATTCTTTGGTCGGAAGACGCTTGCCGGATTCGCCCTGAATTTCAAGAATAGACAGTACGCCGCTGCCGGTTGCGATCCACAGTTCATCGGGAAATCCTTCTATCACTGTTCCGGGAGGATCGGATGTGGTTGCAGATATCGTTTTGGCTTTGAAAATTTTAAGGCGTTTTTTCCCATCAAAGGTAAAAGCACCCGGCCACGGCGCCATCCCGCGGATAAACGCTTCAAGGGATCGGGCCGGCACCTTCCAGTCTATAAGACCGTCTTTTTTTTTAAGCAAGGGGGCATAAGTGGCTTGGGAATGATCCTGAGGGACGGGCTGGATATCGCCGGCTTCAAAGGCGTTGAGTGTTTGAATGAGAAGGACCGAACCTAACTCCGCCAAACGATCATGGAGCGTGCCTGACGTGTCGTCGGGCGCTATGTCAATTTCGGAAGAAAGAAGAATGTCGCCGGTATCTATGCCTTCGTCCATTCGCATAATCGTGACACCGGTTTTATCTTCACCATTGATGATGGCCCATTGGATCGGCGCGGATCCGCGATATTTCGGGAGAAGGGATGCATGAATATTGAGGGTTGCAACCTTGGGAATATCGAGAATGTTTTTTCCGATGATATGGCCGAAAGCAACCACCACAATAAAATCAGGTTCGTATTCTACGATGATATTTGAGAATTCGGCAGATCGGATGGATGGCGGCTGAATTACCCTGTAGCCGAAATTCAGGGCTGCTGTTTTAACAGGTGGGGGGGAGAGCTGCCGGCCCCGCCCTTTCCGGCGATCCGGCTGGGTGACGGCCAAAACCACATTTCGATCATTGTTATAAAGGGCGCTTAAAGCACGCACCGCAAATTCCGGTGTGCCCATGAATATGATTCTGGCCGGTTCATTCATTTTCTTTTTAAATTCTTTAACACCTTTCTTTTGTATATCCCCCGCTTTAACGCGCTGATACGGTCAATAAACAAAATACCGTTCAAATGATCGATTTCGTGCTGGAGAACAACGGCAAGGAATCCTTCCGCATCTATCCTTACGGGTTTTTCGTTTCTGTCCAATCCTTCCACGGTAATGGCTGCCGCTCGCTTGACATCGGATCTGAAATCCGGGACGCTCAGGCATCCTTCGCCCTCAGACAGCAGACTCCCTTCACTCGATACGATTCTCGGATTGATCAGCACCTGTAAGGACCGTTCTTTATCCTTGGGCGAGATATCGTATACCATCAGGCTTTTGTTAATCCCCACCTGAATTGCGGCAAGACCTACGCCGGGCGCCTGATACATCGTTTGCGCCATATTTTCAATCAAGTTATTGATATCACCATCGATATTTTCAATCAGCCGGGTCGGCCTGCTGAGAATTTTTTCCGGATACGTTACAATTTCCAACAGGGACATAGGGGGAACCTCTTGTATGTACTTATTTTGGTTTTGATGCGTCCGTGTCCATCACACGGTTTGGACTTTTTTCATATGAAACCTGCCATATATTGACACTGGTTAATATAGCGGAAATAAATCCAACAATAATAATGGGAAATACTTGAACCGCATGATTTGCCAGGGTAAAGCCTGCGGCCGCTTTGGATGAAACGCCAAAGAGCAGCAGCGCAAAGACGCCTCCCGCCTCCCAAATTCCCCAGTAACCGGGTACCGAAGGAAGGGCGATAAAAAAGCAAAGAATAACCATGGTCGCAGTGATTTCAATAAACGACAATTCGATTCCCGGGCAACCCAATGACATCAGGTAATATGAGAATGCCGCCAGGATCCAGATCACAATGGTCAGTCCTATACAGATGCACATTTTTGCGGGGTATTTAACCAGCATAAATCCGGTGGCAATATTTTCGACGAAACTCACTACGCGGCTACATATGCGATTTTGTATTTTTTTCTTGACGTCAGGCCCGACAAAAAACAACGTCTGGGGCAGCCATAGTATAACAGCGTTCACTCCTTTCCGCGTTTTATTAAAACTCACCAGGATTATTCCGACAATGAGCAGCAAGAGCAGCTTGAATGTCCCTTTGCCCACGGTTGTCAGCAGGGCTTTGTTCAGATGGTACTTGCCAAAAACAATATCAAGATTCGGATTTATCTTTAATGTTCCCAGAAGCACGGCAAAAAGAATAATCAGCATGCCGACATCAAAGACCCTTTCGGCGGCAACTGTCGCAAGACCCGTGGAAAACGGAATCTTTTCTTTTTTTTGCAAAATAGCCGGCCTGGCTACTTCTCCCACCCTTCCGGGAAGGATGCAGTTGATCATAAAGCCGATCATCAGCGGATGGAATGCCTGCCAGAACCCTATGTCGCGGGCCGGCTCAAGTATGATTTTCCATCGATATGCTCTCAGCGCGAAGCTGATTAAAAGCGTTGCAACCGCCGGAAATAACCAGGCATAATTGATGGATTCAAAATAGCTTAAAAGATCGTCAAACGGGACATTTCTAAAGGCAAGATACATCGCCAGCACAGATACTGCAAGCCCCAGAATCAATGAAATGCCGGTTTTCTTTTTCATTCGAGTATCGTCAGAGATCGGACCGGAATAATGTGGACCAAAACCATAGGATTAAGACAGGATGTTTCGCGCTCTTACAATATCTTTTTTGATTTGGTCAGAAAGTTCGGAAATGCTCGAAAATTTTTTTTCGTTCCTGATACGCTGCACGAAATTTATCCTGATTTTCTGTCCATATATATTTTTATTAAAGTCGAGAATATGGACTTCCACTGAAAATATATGATCATCGAAAGTGGGGCTATAGCCGATATTGGCAACGCCTTGATAAATTTTGCCCGAGCATTCCACCGCAACGGCGTATATGCCGTTTTTCGGACATAGCGCGTTTTGCGAAAGAATATTTGCCGTGGGAAATCCCAAAAGCCTCCCTCCCCTGTTGCGTCCGGAGGTCACTTCCCCTCTGATCTGATAGTACCGACCCAATAATTTTTGAGCCTCATCCACCTTTCCCGCCATGACAAGTTCACGTGTTCGCGTACTGCTGATTCTTCCCGGCCAATTATTCGATGTTTGAATCCAGTCGGCAACGACCACTTCAAACCCCAAATTTTTTGCGTAGGTCTTCAGAAGATCGATATCCCCTTCACGATTTCGACCAAAGGTATAATCTTTGCCGACGACAATGGCTTTCATCCCGATGGATTTCAAAAGTACATCTTGTACAAATTCTTTTGCCGATATGGCTGCAAATTCTTTGGTAAACGGAACACAAAGTAGAACATCCACTCCTGAATTTTCAATGAGCTCTATTTTCTGTTCATAAACGGTAATAAGCGACAAGTGACCGTTTTGCTTCAACACACGAACCGGATGAGGTTCGAATGTCATAACGATAGACGTGCCGTTGATGGCGTCGGCCTTTTCTATGACTTCCTGAAAAAGGGCTTGATGCCCGAGATGAACGCCGTCGAAATTGCCGATGGTAATCACGGCATTTTTAAATGGTGTTTCAATTTTATCGAAATGATTGATGAGTTCCATCCTAATTTTTCCCGTTTGTGAATATCAGCCTTGACAAAAACAAAAAAAAATATATAAATTACTCTTTCAATTAAATCAATCTTAAATGTCATGATTCTTGCGAATCAAACCGGGTACGTTTGCACCCGGATGCAAGTTTAGCGGTGAAAGCACGGTGTGCTTTTTCCTTTGGCCACCATAAAGCGGTGGACAATTTAAGCCACCCGCTTTGCGGGTGAGAGTTGATTCATGCCGAAGTGGCGGAATTGGTAGACGCGCTAGGTTCAGGGTCTAGTGGGGGTTTCTCCGTGGGAGTTCGAGTCTCCCCTTCGGCACTTTTGAATTGTCATACATGAATTATACATAAAGTTTTTTGAAATCCCCCGAATGTGCCGGCTGGCACGCTCAGGGGATTTTATTTTGTCTAAAGTTGACCCTATCGTAAAAGGTCAAAGAAGCGACCGCTTAAGAATTCATCGATACTGCATCAAAAACTAGTATAATATTAGGCAGAAAGAAGAAATGTCAACTCTGTCCCAAGCCCGTTCGAACAATAATATCAAGAAATATGTCAAAGATTTTATTCACGATTTCGAGCTTGGGCAAGTCTTAAAACATGAGGTCACTTTAGATAGGGAGTGTGGGCAGGCTGTTCGGCACAAACATATCCTTTGGCGCATTAAACACATGCGTAAAATACATAACCGCAATTCGGAGTTTATGACCTAAAAGGCGCTGTGACGGTTCTCCAAAAGAAAAAGGATAACGCATTTTGCGTTATCCTGTATGTTTTTGATATTCAGGACGTGTAGCTGCAGGCGGTTGATGTTCCGCAGGCTGAACATCCGCCGTCAAAATCTAGTCCGCAATCAAATTGAAATCCAAATCCGGAAAAATCAACTTTAATCGGGTCTGCCTCTCTCATCAAATTTTTGTCAATAATGTATTTAAAACCGTCAATGTCGAAGACATTGTCTGTATCTTTCGGCTCATCCAGAGCCATTGCGAGGGACGGGCCGCTTCATCCCCCTTCATTTAGGAAGATTCGGATCGGTCTAACTTCTTTACCTTTTAAATATTCAGCAACCTTTTCTGAAGCTGATTTTGTTATTTCAAACATGATACGCTCCTTTTCTTAGAATTTTTGAATGGCTGAATAATCCTGATATTAAAAAAATTAGTTATGGTTATGGTATTTGTCAATATTCGGACCGGCACAGGCATTAAATTTGAACATAAAGTTGAAGGAATTACATTTTTGTTATATATAAACTTTATTTTTTTACACAGACAGGCAAGTCAAATTTTTCTTTATTTTCCCTTTGCCGGGATGGTAAGGAATAAAGAAAAGTTCTATAGCTTATAAATTGGAGGTGAGCTCTGAAGTATTCAAATACAGTTTGGAAATTTTTCGTATCTGTAAGGCTGACCGTTGTGCTGTTGCTGTCAATCGCCCTTACATCGATTGTCGGTACGATCATTCCGCAAAACCAGAACCCTGCGGATTATTTTAGGGCATACGGTGACTTTTTATACAGGCTTTTTAATGTACTCGATATTTTTGACATGTATCATTCCTGGTGGTTTCAGTTTATGCTGGTTTTGTTGACCATGAACATCCTTGTGTGTTCAATCGATCGTCTTTCCGCGACCTGGAAGATTGTCTTTGCCAAGAATCCTTCATTTAATCTTTCAAGATTCAGGAATCTGTCACAAAAAGAGACATTTAGCGGCAATCAGCCGCCCAACGAGCTCAAAAAAAGTTATGAGCCGTTTATTTCAAAACGTTTTGGGTATACCAAAGTTGAGGAGACCGAAAAAGGACTTTGTATCTTTGCTGAAAAATGGCGCTGGACCCGTTTGGGTGTTTATACCGTACATCTGAGCGTCATCTTGTTGCTGCTCGGCGGCTTAATCGGTTCCATCTTCGGTTTTAAGGGATATGTCAATATCCCTGAGGGCGAAGCGGTTAACCGTATTCGAACCATGCCCAGCGGTAAAATTAGACCTCTCGGATTTGAAATCAAGTGCAATAGTTTTAATGTCAGTTTTTACGCTAACGGCGCGCCGAAAGAATACCGTTCCAGCTTAACCATCCTCGAAAAGGGACATCCGGTTTATAAAAAGGATATCATCGTCAATGATCCCTTGAGATACAAAGGGTATAGTATATTTCAATCGAGTTACGGCAAAATGCCTGCAACGGCTACTCCTGAAAAGAAGCCGGCTGTCCAAAAACCTTCCGGCAAGATTACGCTTGATTTTGTCAGCCAGCAATCAGGAAAGTCGTATCGAATACAAACCGTCGTCGGTAAGCCGGTGGAGATTCCCGAAGGTTTGGGTAAATTTATGGTTGTCGCGTACAAAAAAAAGGCTGAATTTGTCGGTCAAAACATCGGCGAAGCCTATGAGGGGATTCTTACGCCCAAGGGCGGAAAACCCGTCGACGTTCTACTGCCGCTGCGTTTTCCGAGTTTTGACCGTATGAGAAAGGGAAAGGTAGTGATTTCTGTGGTCAATCAAACCACGGAAAGATCCAACCCCGGTTCACCGGCCGGCGTGCGGTATTATACCGGCCTTCAGGTAACGAAAGACCCCGGGGTTCTTGTGGTGTATACGGGTTTTATCGTCATAATTATCGGGTGTTTCATTACTTTTTTCATGTCCCATCAAAGAGTGTGTGTCGAAATCATAAAAGGAAAGACAAAAAGCAAGGTCATCGTCACGGGCACGGCCAATAAAAATAAAATGGGGATGCAACAAAAAGTAAAAAAACTTTCGGATAAATTGGCCGATTTAACACCTGGTTCATAATGGCGATTTTATTATTTTTATTTTCAGTTGTTGGGGGATAAATTATGACCAGTTCAAATCTGTTGTCGATTACAACGTTCATATACGGAGCTGCCGCAGTTTTTTATTTGGCGCACTGGATCTTTAAAAAAGAGCTGCTGGGCAGACTGGGTACATGGACCGCTCTAATCGGCGCTGCCGGCAATATTGGGGGACTCATCATGAGATGGGTCGAATCTTATCAGATGGGCATCGGACATGCCCCCCTTTCGAACATGTATGAATCTCTGGTTTTTTTCGCCGGTACCCTGGTTATCATCTATCTTATCATAGAGCGAAAAACTCGAAATTCGATTATCGGAGCCTTTGCAACCCCAATTGCGTTCCTTGCCATGGCGTACGCCTCCATGTCGCCGAACATCAGTGATCGTATTGAGCCGCTCATTCCGGCATTAAAAAGCAACTGGCTGATTGCCCATGTCATCACCTGTTTTTTGGGTTATTCCGCCTTTGCCATCGCATTCGGCATCAGCATTATGTATCTGGCAAAACAAAGAGATGTTCAGGGTACGAGCAATTTGCTCTCCCGTTTTCCCAAAGCTCAGGTTTTAGATGAGTTGAATCACCAGATGATTATGTTTGGCTTTTTATTTTTATCCATCGGGATCATTTCCGGCGCTGTCTGGGCGAATTCGGCCTGGGGAAGCTACTGGTCCTGGGACCCGAAGGAGACGTGGTCTCTAATTACTTGGTTTATCTACGCAACCGTGTTACATGCCAGGATGATGCGGGGGTGGTACGGCAAACGGATTGCTTATCTTTCGATCTTCGGATTTATGGCGGTTTTATTTACTTATTTCGGCGTGAATCTTCTGCCGGGTCTGCATAGCTATGGTTCATTTTAGAAGGCATCTCAAAAATGTCTTTTCGTCCGATATCAGCGTTGAGCCCTCGTCTCAAGTCCTCGACATACTTGAGTATGCCTGCGGGTTGATCCTCGGCCTTGCCTTGATCTCGAACAAAAATCCTATTTTTGAGATAGCTTCTAAATTATAGGGGGGAACAAAACCATGAAAATATTCGTTTCCGGCGGAACCGGTTTTGTGGGGACTTCTCTGGTGCGGTATCTTTTAGATATAGGCCACAGCGTCATTGCGACCGGTTCATCTTCAGCCCCTGAAAGCGTCGATCATGAAAATTTTCTTTTTATTTCGGCCGATACCACTAAAAAGGGACCCTGGCAAGATTCACTGAATAACATTGATGCACTGATCAATCTTGCCGGGAGGACAATTTTCAATCGCTGGAGTGAACGCTATAAAAAAGAGATCTACAACAGTCGAATTCTCACCACGCGGAACCTGGTTGAAGCCATGCCCGATGATAAAGCCGTCGTGCTTTGCAGCACTTCCGCCGTTGGGTATTATGGAGACAGGGGGGAAGAAATTTTAAAAGAAGATGCGGGTCCGGGGAATGATTTTTTGGCGACCGTTTCCATGGACTGGGAGAAAGAAGCGCTTTTGGCGGAAAGAAAAGGTGCCCGGGTTGCAATAATGCGCTTTGGCGTGGTGTTGGGGAAAAACGGCGGGGCTCTGTTGAAAATGATTCCGGCCTTTAAATCTTTTGCCGGGGGTCCCGTCGGGAGCGGGGACCAGTGGTTTCCGTGGATTCACATGGATGACCTCATTTCAGCAATGGTGCATATCATTGAAAATCAGGATATGAAAGGCCCTGTTAACTTTTGCGCACCGAATCCTGTCCGGAATCGTGATTTTGCAAAAGCGCTTGGCAAGGTGCTCGGCAGGCCGTCATTCATGAGAACACCTTCTTTCATGATTCGGACCCTTATGGGTGAAATGGGAACCGCTTTGCTGGGCAGCCAGCGAACAGTTCCCGACAAGCTTTTAAAAAGCGGTTTCGAATTCCAGTATCCGGATGTTGAGAAGGCACTGGGTCATTTGCTAAAATAAAAATCCGAATTAGAGGTCATAAAGCGTTTCATCCTTAAAAGGCTCCTTTTGGGTCGTTTTACCGCGGATTGATTTTTTCCCGGACAGGGAAAACGGATCTTCTTCTTCCAGGATATCTCCCAATTCGGCTTCCACTTGTTCGGGGTCTTCTCCTTTTTCCATCCGTCTCAAGGCTTCATCCATACCGTCTCCGAGCTTAATTCCCGTCATATCCGTAAGTTTTCGCATCAGATTGGCCGCCTGTTTCGGATCGTCTTCGTTGATGTTGTCCGCTTCGCCGGCCAGCATTTGCATGGCCTGTTCCATTTGGCTGCCGTCAAAAGGTAGATCGTCAAGGTCTTGGTCTTCTTTAGCCCTTCCGGTAAAGGCGACCCATGATATTTGTCTCGACAGCGTCTTTTTTTTGCATTTCGGGCATTTGGGCTTCTTGGTCGTGTTGACGGTTTTGGAAAAAAAATTGAACAATGTATTACAGTCTTCGCAATAAAACTCGTAGATGGGCATGGTATCACCTCTTTTCTATTTACTAATTTTTCTGCTGTTTTTTCTTTATTTTCGCCCATGCGTCCCGCAGTGTGACGGTACGATTGAATACCAGAGTGTTTTGGGATGAATCCACAGTATCGACACAAAAATATCCGAGTCTTTCAAATTGGTATCTGGCTCCAGGCAACGAATCTGCCAGGCCGGGTTCCACGAGAAAAGGCGTTATTTTGAGAGAATTTGGATTCAAGTTTGTTTTAAAATCGATATCTTTTTCTTCGTCGGGATTTTCCTTTACAAAAAGATGATCATACAACCGTGCCTCGGCTTTGATGGCATGGAGGGCCGAGACCCAGTGGAGCGTTGCTTTGACCTTTCGCCCGTCCGGAGATGATCCGCCGCGTGTATCCGGATCATAGGTACAATGCAGTTCAACGACCCTGCCGGTTTTTTCATCTTTAACAATATCTACACAGGTGACATAATACCCATATCTTAGCCGCACTTCACGACCGGGGGCCAGACGGAAAAACTTCTTGGGCGGATCTTCCATAAAGTCATCCTGTTCGATGTAAATTATCCGTGAAAAAGGGATTTTACGGGTCCCCATCGCCATATCTTCAGGGTTGTTCATCGCGTCGAGTTCTTCAACCCGATCTTCCGGAAAATTATCGATAACAACCTTAAGCGGTCGCAAAATTCCCATGACCCGCGGCGCATGTTTGTTCAGGTCTTCTCTGATGCTGAATTCAAGCAAGGCGATATCCACCGTGCTGTCCCGACGGGCAACACCGATGCGTTCGCAAAAGTTCCGAATCGATTCCGGGGTATAACCGCGTCGGCGGAGCCCGCTGATGGTCGGCATTCGGGGATCGTCCCATCCGGATACATGTTGCCCTTGCACCAATTCAACGAGTTTTCGTTTACTCAATACCGTATAGTTGAGATTCAAGCGCGCAAACTCGATTTGTTGGGGATGACAATCGACATCGAGGGCATCGAGGATCCAGTCATACAATTCTCGATTGTTTTCGAATTCAAGGGTGCAAAGCGAATGGGTAATTTTCTCGATGGAATCCGAAAGACAATGCGCGAAATCATACATGGGATAAATGCACCATTTATTACCGGTTCTATGGTGAGGGACCCGCCGAATACGATACAGCGTGGGGTCGCGCATCACGATATTGGGTGACGCCATATCGATCTTGGCGCGAAGCACATGGGCGCCGTTTTCGAACTCACCGCTTCTCATGCCCCCGAACAAGGCCAGGTTCTCTTCCACCGATCGTGAACGAAACGGGCTTTCAATCCCGGGTTCGGTCAAGGTTCCCCGGGTTTTTCTGATTTCTTCGGCGCTCAGACTGCAAACATAGGCCTTGCCCAATTTAATCAGTTGTACGGCATATTCATAGAGCTGTTCGAAATAGTCCGAAGCATAAAAAAGACGGTCTTCCCAATCGAATCCCAGCCACCGAACATCGTCTTTTATCGATTCCACATATTCCACTTCTTCTTTACTGGGATTGGTATCATCGAACCTCAAATTGCAAGTGCCCCCATCGAATTCTTTGGCAATGCCGAAATTAAGACAAATGGATTTTGCGTGCCCGATGTGAAGATATCCGTTCGGCTCGGGTGGGAACCGGGTGGCGATACGGCCGTCATTTTTATTGTTTTTGACATCTTCGGCAACAATGTTCCGAATAAAATCGGATGCAACGGTGGACTCGGTTTTGGTCATATCAATACTTCCATCCTTTTCTTATTTTTGGATTTATCGTAGATGTTGTAACGTCAAAATAGAATTTATAACATTTCTGAGAAAAAATTAAAAATAAATCACGAAAACACGAAAGACAGAAAGCACGAAACTAAATAATTCTTTTCGTGTTTTCAAATTTTCGTGCTTTCGCGATAATAATCTTTTGTCTCTCGGTTTGTTATACTGCAGCATCAGGCCGGGTTATGGTTGATTAAAAAGTGCCGGAGCATTGCGAAGCCGGTCCACCACGCGGCGCTGACCGATGGCGATCAGAATATCAAAAATGCCCGGACCCGCCAGTTGTCCGGTGACAGCCGTTCGAATGCCGTTGATCAACACACCCGGCTTCACATCGAGGGTTTGGGCCATTTCACGAATAACCTCCTCGGTCTCCGACGCTGTAAATTCCGCTATCTCTTCCAGGCGGTTCGCCAGCATGGGAAGCCATTGTTCAAGCTGCGGGTGTTTGACGATATTTTTTTTCAAGGCCCGGTCCTCGACGGCGAAATCGTCTGAAAAATATGCCCGGCCCCGGGTGGCGAAATCAGTGGTCAAATGAAACCGGCTGCGAATGAGCTCGATGGTATCCAAGAACCATGGTCGTTTGCCGGCATCGTATTCGGGGTCCCATATACCGGCTTTTTCCAGTTCGGTGCGAACATAAGGCACGATCTGATCGACCGGCATGGTTCTCAAGTAATGGGCATTGATGCTGACGGCTTTCGGATCCGTAAAATATTTCGGATCGTCCTTGTTCACGTTGAATATGGAATTGGCACGACCGATGCCTTCTAAAGAGAATGCCTCGATCAATTCCTCTTTGGAAAAAATCTCTCTCGACTCCGGCGTTGCCCAACCCAACAGGACCAAAAAATTCAAAAATGCCCACGGCAAGAAACCATGTTCCTTGTAAAAATGAACCGCAACCAGTTCACCATGCTTTCGTTTCGAGATTTTGGCTTTTTTGGGGTCTAGTGTGAGCGACATATGGGCGAATTGCGGCACCGGCGCGCCAAGGGCTTGATAGATCAAAATCTGCCGGTGGGTATTCGATAGCCCGTCCTGTCCGCGAATAACATGGGTGATTCGATCCCGGATGTCATCGACGGTATTTGATAGCAAGTACAGGGGCTGGCCGTTGGAACGGACAATCACGAAGTCTTCGATGTCCTTATATTTATGATCTATTTTTCCGTAGACCATGTCTTCGAAAGAGACCGAACCTTCTTCGTTAGGCACTTTCATGCGAAGGGTGTAAGCAATGCCGCGAGCTTCCTTTTCTGCGATTTCATCTTTTGTCAGTCGCCGACAGGTACCGTCGTATTTCACATCTTTTTTTTGTTTCAACGCAGCCGCCCGTTTACTTTCAAGTTCTTCTTTTGAGCAGTAACATTTGTACGCATGACCCGAATCGAGAAGCTTTTTCGCAGCCGCATGATGTTCATTGATGAACTGCGTCTGAAAATACGGCCCTTCATCCCAAGTGATTCCCAACCAATTTAAGCCTTCGATAATTCCCTTGATCGATTCTTCCGTGGATCTTTGGGCATCGGTATCTTCGATTCTCAGTATCAGTTTGCCGCCGGTCTTTTGAGCAAAAAGCCAGTTAAAAATAGCTGTGCGAGCGCCGCCGATATGCAGGTATCCGGTGGGACTTGGCGCAAAGCGAACGATAACGTCTTGTTTCATGTGAATTCACCTTTATTAGATCCCGCAGGCAAACCTGCGGGACTTTCATAAAATCGTTACACGATTTTATTTCGACTTATTTTTTTATAATTTCGGATTCAAGTTTTTCCGCCAGATTGAATGCAATATTTAATGCTTCATTGATTTTAAACAGTTGAATCTTAAATGTTTTAAGGGATGCGGGCGTCGCCGTGATGTCGGCATCACTCATAAGAAGTTTTTGAAGCCCTTTCGCCTTTTCGGACAAGCCGTCCAGTTTTTGAGCAAAAACGTTGATTTCATCGGCCCACTTTTTTCGTTTATCATCGGGGAAGAAAATTTGCCGATGCCCGAGACCTTCTTCCAACGCCCCGATGGCGTAGTCATCGGGGGCGGCGATTATTTCATACATTGTGTGCTCCTTTCGGTGGAATAAACCGGATGAATTTGTTATATTATATTTTTTTAAACTGTAAAATCGAGAAGATCCATAAATTTTTTATACGCGTTCGCAGGGTGTGCTTTTCTATGAACAATACCCTGTTGAGTAAATAATTACAAGAGGGAGAAATCGGTAAAATGAGCAATGAAATGGAATGTATGTGCATGGCGTGCGGGATGTCGAGCTATATACCCGCCGATCTCATTAAGATGGATCCTTTTGTTGATGATTCAAATCTGATAGACAGTCTGCTGGTTTGTCAAAACTGCGGGGGAAAATTGAGATTGGTGGGAAAAGCAGGGAACGAATACCATTATCGCCTCAAATGATTGACGATTCCTGAACATCCGGTACCTTTCAAGGAAGAGGAGATTAAAATGAAACAAAACCGGACAGCCGCATTACAAAAAGTCGCGCTTATTTCCGCACCATGGCCGCTTTTCAGCAGACCCTCGATTCAAATCGGTACCTTGAAAGCGCATCTAAAGCGACAGTTTCCGGACCTGAAAGTCGATGCGCATCACTTTTATCTGGAAGTTGCCGAAGCCTTGGGGTACCGCCGCTATCAAATCGTATCCGAGCGAACATGGCTGGCTGAAACCGTTTATGCGGCCCTGCTATATCCTGAATGTTCGGAACGCGCTGAATATCTGTTTCAAAAAGAAATCAAAGGCAAACCTCATCTTAAAAAGGCTGATTTTAAGCCTCTGACAAGAGAAGTTCTTGAAATATCAGAAGCGTTCATTCGCCGAATTCGTTGGGAAGAGTACGGGCTGATCGGCTTTTCCATTTGTTTTTGCCAATTGACCTCATCGCTCTTTTTTATTCGGAAGTTAAAAGAGCGATTTCCGGGCCTTTTCATTGTTGTGGGAGGATCCATGTTCACGGGCAGCGCCCCAGGGGATATTTTTAATGTATTTCCGGAAATCGATATCCTGGTCAACGGAGAGGGCGAGATCGCCTTGAGTCGTTTGGTTTCTTGTCTGAAAGAGTACCGGGACAAAAGAATGATCCCGTCTTTCAAGGGAATTCTCACGCCGGAAACCGATGGAAAAGCGACGGCGCTCTCCTTTTGTCAAATGAAAGATCTGTCTCACCTGTTTCCGCCGGATTACAGCGACTACTTTGACCGGATGCGATCATTTGATCCTGCGAAACGTTTTTTCCCCACCCTTCCAATGGAAATATCCAGGGGATGCTGGTGGCAGCGCAGACAACCGGGTGGAAAATTTAAAGGGTGTGCGTTTTGCAATCTTAATCTTCAGTGGGACGGTTACCGCACGAAAACCTCTGAACAGGTGATTACAGAGATGGATTATCTGACCTCAAAGTATAAAACACTCTCCATTGCGTTTACGGATAACCTGCTGCCTTTGAAAACATCCCGGAGCATTTTCAAACGGATCAGCACATTGAAAAAAGACATTCGCCTGTTTGGAGAGATTCGTGCCACAATGCCGGAAGAAGATTTGCGTAACATGAAAGACGCGGGCATGCAGGCGGTGCAAATCGGCATAGAAGCGTTAAGCACCCGTCTATTAAAAAAGCTGAGGAAGGGTACCACGGCGATTCAGAACATCGAGATCATGAAACATTGTGAAATGCTGGGAATTCAAAATTCTTCGAACCTCATTGTTTATTTTCCGGGCAGTGATCCGGATGATGTGGCTGAGACGCTTCGAAATCTTGAATTTGCCTATCCGTTTCGACCGCTTCGGTTGGTCAATTTTTGGCTTGGGTTGGGGAGTGCCGTATGGCAGGAGCCGGATGCTTTCGGTATCAAAGCGATATTCAACCATCCCAATTATCGCAGTCTTTTTCCGCCGGATGTTGTTCAATCCATGCGGTTTATCATACAGGCGTATCGCGGAGATATCGGGTATCAGAAAAGAATATGGGCGCCGGTTAAAAGAAAGCTGAAAGACTGGAAAAAGACCTATGCCAAACTTCACCAAGGGGAAAAACATGAGAACATTTTAACCTTTAGAGACGGCAGATATTTTTTGATCATCCGCCAGAAAAGATCGGGGGGCGAACCCATGACCCACCGGTTGGAAGGAACCAGCCGGTCCGTCTACCTTTTCTGTCAAAAACATAGAACCATAAAGCGTATCATCAATCGTTTCCCTTCAACGCCGGCGGACCGGATCGAGCCGTTTTTAAAGATGATGACGGATAAAAAACTGATGTTTAGCGAAGATGATCGATATTTGAGCCTGGCGGTGCCTGAACTACCCCATGGCAAGCGCCTGGACTTTTGATAACGGACTGATTGGGTAAGGTCAAAATTTAGGTCAAAAAATCAATCACGAAAACACGAAAGCACGAAACAATTGAGATGTTTTGTTTCGTGTTTTTAAAATTTCGTGCTTTCGTGATTAAATGTCTTTCAAGTATTCGAGAACGAATAGGAATTGAGATTTGGAATCGCGCTTAAAATGTGCTATTTGAGCAAAAAAATAATATCCTCGTCTGAATGACGGATGGAAGGGAGATCGTTATGGGTATGCTCGGGAAAATTATCGGAGGAACCATCGGATTTGCCATGGCCGGACCACTGGGTGCAATTGCAGGCGCGGCCCTGGGTCATGCCTTTGATACCAACGCCAATAATACGCAATATATTGAAGGAACGCATCGCCTTTCAGCAGGTGAAGAAGCCCAGTTTACCTTTTTTGTCGCGGCGTTTTCCATGCTGGCAAAACTGGCCAAGGCCGACGGCCGGATTTCCCAAGCAGAGATCGACACTGTTGAAAAATTCATGGTTTACGATTTGAGTCTGAATCCGGAGAGCAGACATCTTGCAACCAACATTTTTCATACAGCCGTTGAATCTCCCAATAGTTTTGAAGACTTTGCAGAACAGTTTTACGCCCGGTTTCGAGAGCAATACCAGATGCTCGATTTGATGATTGATATCCTGCTAAGAGTTTCCGTGGCCGATGGCGCGCTGAGTCAAAGTGAAGAAAAGCTGATTCTATCTGCTGTGAGAATATTCAACTTCGGTAATGAAAAGTATAAAAAGCTCAAGTCGAAATATATTCAGGATGTTGAAAAATACTATGCTATCCTGGGGTGTGACAGTCACGATTCAAATGAGCATATAAAGAAACAATACCGGAAACTTGTATCAGATTATCATCCCGACAAGATTGCTTCAAAGGGACTTCCCGAAGAATTTACAAAATTTGCCAATGATAAATTCCGCGAGATTCAGGAAGCCTATGAAATCATAAAAAAGGAAAGAAATATCAGGTAGTATCGATTCACAAACGGGGTTTTGCCCATTCTCTGCGTTAACACTTTTGCGGCGAAGGCTCAAAAACCGATGCTTTGTCCTATGAAGATTTTTACATATATGATAAAATACGCCTCTTATTATATAGGAAATAACAAATAACTTCAATTGCGCGTTTTTTGCTCCGTTGAGGTAACAATTACTAATTTTATGGCCAAACATTCTCAACATTTTAGCAGGTCCGGTTCAGCGAACCGGAACAATCATGGATGCCTGTCCTGCGGTACAACTGAACATCTCGGCAAACGAAAATATTGTTCCATCGACTGCCGTCAAAAATTGCGGTATACCCTTAACATGAGAACCGGACTGCTCAGGGCGTTGAATACCCGCTATGCGTCGTTTTACTTTACAGAAGCGTCGATTGTTATGGATGTAATGCTCTATAATGCCAAAGAAATTTTCAGTTTCATCTATCCGCGTTCTTCAGATAAGAAGCCTGCTGAAGATTATGTCAACATGTCGGATTTGTTGGGTAATGAATGGTGGGCGGAGAAAAGAAGGACGAATCGTCACTACCTGGCCACCCGATATCTGCTTAAAAAGGCCAAGCGTCAAAAGACACTTCATCATCCGGGAATGCCGGTGGAGGTTCGAATTCCGATGATAAAAGCATCCTCCTTGACTTGTCTGAAACTTTGCAAATCCGAGTTGAACGCCGATGAACCGGAAAAAGTGATTAAAAGTGCCTATCGCCTCCAAGCCAAGAAACATCATCCTGATCTTGGCGGTGATACCGCTACATTCAGAAAGATTCACCAGGCATACCTTGATCTCATTCGATGGGCGGAAAATCCTTCTTTTCAGCGGCGCAGAGGGTTCCCGGATAAATGGTTTTATGACGGGTGCCAAAACCGGTGGCTGCAGCCGGCGCCGTATCTCGTAAAGAATCGGGTCTTTTTTTACGCAGGGTCCTGAAAAAGTGTTCAGTGTTCGGTGTTCAGCGTTCAGGAAGAGGATTTGCCTCCTGAACTCTGAACACTCAAATCAAAACTTGTATCGCTCCGCGATAATGCGTTCAACCTCCTCTTCCGTGGGCATGGTATCCCGGTAACCCGCCAGACACTGGTTGCGTATCCACCTGAAAAGGGATACCGTTTCATTTACTTCGATCAGCTCGGGAATAGCGTCCTCCTCTTGAGACAGGATATGTCGGCGAAACTGGCCCAACATGCCGACCACATCATGGAACGTCGCTGGCTCTCGTTTGACGCCTTTTTTGAAAGATTTACCTTTTGTTGGAAATACCTGGTCCGGTTCCGGATTCGCGGATATATCGAGCTTTTGAAACGGTCTTCTCACCTGGATCTGCCAGTTTCTGGCTTCGTTCATCATTCTGGAAACCAATGGGCCTGCCCAGTCATGGCTCTGTTGCCCCTGTGAGCAGTAAGAGAAAAATTCAACAACCGAGGGACCGCAGTATGCAATGGCTTCTTTGAGTATTTTAATGGCGTAAAAAGGATTATCCACGGTCAGCTTGGCCGAATACACATGAGATATGGCCGTGGCTTGGCTGACAATACGTCGATGCAGCGTCGTCTTGCCGGCAAATTTTTCTCCGATGGGCGAAGTGGAACGGTCACACCCAAAGCGAGTGGCGCCGGATTTCTGTGCACCGGTATTCATGTAACCTTCGTTGTTGTAAATCACCCATGTGATGTCATAATTCTCTCCCAGGGCATAATTGAAGGGGCCGTTACCGATATCGTAAATGGCGCCGTCGCCGGCAAACACAATGATTTTGCTCAACACGTCGTTAAATCCGTTGGCATATGCCTGATCCAGGGCAAACTTGGATCCCAGGGCCGCAGCCGATGCGGTGCCGAAACCGTAGTGGCCTGCCTGGTAAATCCGGGCGTTGAACGGATTGACCAGTTCCGACACCTCATTGCAGCCGGTGGCATTGATGTTGTAAATGGTAAATCCGCGATCGATCATATGCTCGATGGCCCGCCGGTTCTTATCCGAGAGAACCTTGAGTCCCTGGTAAAAGGTTTCGATGCCTTTGGGGCTGTTACGCAAACTTTCAAGGGCATAGAAGGTCAACAGGTTAATGGTTCCTTCGCCACAGCCGGGACACAGGGTGTGCTTTCCCGGATACAGCTTTGAAAAGACAAAAAGTACCTGGTGGTTGAGCGGCATCCGGTCCACATACTGGGCCGCATCATAGGTGTTGTCCAGATAATGGTATGCTTCGGGGAAAAAATCTGTTTCAGTTATCCGTGTCTTGTCAACCATTTTAAAAGCATCCACCGGGCAGACCTGAGCACAGACCCCGCAGCCTTTGCATCGATCGACGACGGCGTTTATGTTTAAGGCAAAACGCTGCCAGGGAATCCCCTTGGGCGGTTTTTTGAACGCTTTGAAATAGGTAGCCGCTTCTTCGGGGACAGGCTTGTCCGTGATCGTGGAATGAAGTGCCGAATCCGGGCACGAGGCTGCGCACATGCCGCAGGCAATACATTTGGAGGCATCCCAGACCGGAACCTGGGTGCCGATGAAGCTCACATCCTTGTATTGACTGGTTCCGGACGGCACCACGGGAATAAACCGGTCCCAGGGGACTTTTTTCCCCTCCAGAATCGGCTGAACCATTTCCTGGCCGAAGGTTTTCTGAAAATCGTCCATCAGGTTCACCGGTTTAATGGTTCCCATTTCGTCCTTTTCCGTCATGGTAACCGCAAGACCGGCGCCTCCCGGGACTTGGCCGAAATCTTCGGGAATAATCGCCGCAAAGGCCCCCTGACTTTCGGATGCGGCAGCGAACGAGCAGATGCCTTCAATGGGTTCGGCTGACGCTTTCTCGACGCCTTCCCTTAACAGGGCGACGTTGGAATCGATAATCTCAAATCCTTTTTTGGCCCCCAGCTTTTCCTTCATGATGCTGGTAAATCTGGCTTCAAAGGCTTCAGGCGTAAAAATCCCCGTCTCTTTGTTGATAAGACCCAGCATGACTGCGCCGGGCAAATTTTTCTTAAGATGCTTCAAGGCGGCCTGCGTGGCGTCCACAGCGATCACCTTGATATTCTTGTCGGCAATGCGTCGGCGCATTTCAGCAGGAAACGTTTCGAGGATATCGTCCGCGGATCTGGGGCTGTTGATCACAAGGAGTCCGTTCTGGTTCAGTCCGCCGACATAGTCCCTTAAAATTTCACCGGATAGGAATTTTTCATTGAAAAAGGCCAGTACATCTTGCTCGGTGAGTTCCGAGGCATTTCGAATGGGGTTTGCACTGATTCTAAGATTCATAAATACCGGCGCCCCTTTTCTGGCAGCGCCGTATTTGGCGCCGGATTCGATATACCGCCGGCCGTCGCAGCTTTCTTCCGCATAGATCACTGCTGCTGTTTCCAGGGCGGTTTTAACGCCTTCGGCGCCGATTCCGATAAATGTCAGACCCAGCTCCCGATCCTTGTAATCCGGAAGCGCTGCAGGCTCCAGGGTGTAAGGGCCTTCGATGCCGGAATAAAAGTCCCGGATAAAATCGTCCCTTTTGCGCTCCAGGCAACCTCGCATGTTCTCGATAACCGCAGCGGCATCGTACTTATTGAAATCTTTGCTGCCCAGACCATAAACCCCATGCAAAAGGGTGGGCATATCATCCCGGGCGTAAAGTTTGTGCTCATCCTTGCCCTCTCGATAGGCTCTTTGAGACAGTTGCAGCGCTACCTGTAAATCGGCCAGAAGAAGCTGATTATGAACCCTGCCGGTTCGTTCCAGTACAGTGATGACTTTGGCATTGCGGACACCATAGGCGATTTCCTCGTAACAGGGCGGGTTGAACAGCACGGGTCGGACAACCCCAATTTTAACGCCGCGAACATCCCGGTAGTAATCGACCACATCCTTTAGAACACCGGCCGCCGAACCCAGAACCACAACGACCATTTCGGCATCGTCGGTACGATAGCATTCGACAACCTTCAGGTTGGTCTCTAAAATCCGGTTCATCACGTTCATGGCAGCGATAACCCCCCGTTTGACAAAACGGTAGGCAAGATCCTGGGCCACCTGACCTTCCATGGTCAGGTCGGTATCGGTAAAGGTCCCGGTAAGGTATCTTTGTTCGAAATCCGGCTGATAAAGCCGGTTCGGCGGTCCGACAAAATATTTTAAAAAGTCGTCCGAAAGAAGTTTTATATTTTCAAGGGCATGGGATTTGATAAATCCGTCGCCGATAACCATGAACGGCAGCATAACCTGCCTCAGTTCGGCGGTTTTAAAAGCGATTGGCAGCAATTCATGGAGTTCCTGATTATTTTCAGAAACAAGCTGAGCCCAGCCCGTATTGCGAACGCCATAAAAATCGTTGTGGCCGCAATGGATGCTCAACGACCCCTTATTCACCTCCCGGGCCATAACCGTCATAATCGCCGGCAAGCGTTTACCCGCCACTGAATAGAGGTTTTTGGTCTTTAACACCAGCCCCTGGGAAGAGGTATTGTCCACATATCTCCCCCCCTGACAAGCCATCGCCTCCACCGCAGCAATGGCCGAAAGCTCATCGCTGGGTTGAAAATACATCAGTTCGGTTCCAAAGAGATTTTTTTTGCCCGTTGCGGCGGCTTTTGCAAAATCTTCGGCAATGGGGGTGGAAGGTGTAATGGGATAGCCGCAGAGTCCGTCCACCAGCCGGGTGAGAATCGAAAGTGCGGCGTGATTACCGTCCAGGATCGCTTCTTTTCGCTGTCGAAGATCTTTTAGTCGTTGTTCATTGATTTCGGAAGGGTCGAATCTAAAAAGATTTTTGGCGTCGAACCGCTCCCATTCTTTTTCCCAGTCCAGTTGAAGACTTTTCCATTTTCCTCTTTTCCTCTGGTAGGGAAGCATCTCCATGAGGGCATTTATATCGATTTTTGGGGCCATTGGTTGTCTCTCCTAATAAATAATCTTTTACATCTATACTTTTGGAATGGGGTAGAACATTTCCTTAATTGGAAGATCTGGCCTCAAAGAAAGGATAGAATTCCTTTAAAGCCAGGGATCAAACATGAGGGCCTTCCTCGTGAGAAAGTCTTCTGGCATTAGCTTGGATGAAACTAATGAAGATTTAAGATTATTGTAAAACAGGGGACATGTCAAGGGATAATCAAAGTAAATTGCTAAAAATCAATCAAAATCAACGATTTGAATTTATTAAAATGCATTGACACCATTCAGCGGAAAAGAAGAGATCGAATAATGGAAACTACCCCGCCCGCCTCGCCTGAGCGAGAGTGATGACGGGCAGGGGATGAACGTGAATAAACACAAATACACCGTTGCTCCGCTCCGTCGGAATACACCGTATTTAAGATGACAGCCCGAGGAAATAATATTGAAAATCTATAGATAGTCATTTATATAAAATCAGTTGTTGGAATATTTCCGGTAGTTTTTTTCAAGCCATAATCCATAACCGACACCTTTATGGCCGAATATGAATCTCACAGCCAAGTTATCTCCGATGTTGAAAGAATATTCAGAAAGCAGATACGAGGCATTCCTTGCCGCGGTAAAAGATTCGGATGTATCCTTTTCCGATGATATCGGATTTGTTGAGGCACTGAAGAAAGCATTTGCCTTTAGTGATTTTGTATTCAAAAGCTGTATGCAATATCCTAATCTTTTAAAGGATTTACTGCAAAGCGGCGATCTTCAAAGAAAATTCAGCCCCGGTGAGATTCGCGAAACCCTGAAATCCTTTTTGGCCGGCGTCACAGACAGTGAGGTATTGTCAAGACGTCTTCGTCAATTCCGAAGACGCCAAATGGTTCGAATTGCCTTTAGAGACCTAACCGGCCGGGCAGATCTGGATGAAACCATGACGGATCTTTCGGCGCTGGCCGATGCTTGCATCGATCAGACGGTATCGCTGCTTTACCGATGGCGATGCTTGAAATACGGTATTCCGACGGCGCCCAATGGATTGCGCCAGGAACTTGTCGTTCTGGGGATGGGCAAACTCGGCGGTCTGGAATTAAATTTTTCTTCGGATGTGGACTTGATTTTCGCCTACCCGGAAATCGGCATGACACAAGGAGATGCCGAACCGATCAGCAATGAAGAATTTTTTGTTCGCCTTTGCCGTGATGTCATCCATACCATCGGTGCACGCACCCAGGACGGTATTGTATTCCGGGTGGATATGGATCTCAGGCCTTTTGGGGAAAGCGGACCGGTGGTCATGAGCTTTGATGCCATGGAAGCCTATTACCAGCAGCAGGGACGGGAATGGGAACGGTATGCCTGGATTAAAGCCCGGGTGATCTCCGGTGACAAAGATGCCGGCGCAAGGCTTCTGGAACGGCTCAAGCCCTTTGTTTATCGCAGGTATCTCGATTTCGGCGCGTTTGAATCTTTAAGGAAGATGAAACAAAAAATTTCCCTTGAAGTGAAACGCAAGGGAATGGAAAGCAATATAAAGCTGGGCCCGGGGGGCATTCGTGAGGTCGAGTTTTTCGGGCAGGTATTCCAGCTCATTCGTGGCGGCGTGACCCCCTCGCTTCAGGAGCGCGGCATTCAAAAAGCAATGAAAGCATTGGCCGACGAAAATTACATTCCCCGCCGTGTTTGTGATGATCTCATAGGAGCCTACCGGTTTCTGAGAACGGTGGAACATCGGCTCCAGGAATTTTCGGATCAGCAAACCCATGTGGTTCCATCCGACCCCCACGCAAAAGAACGCCTGGCAGCATCCATGGGATTCGATACGTATCAATCGCTCGATGATTTTCTTGAAAAACAAAGAAGCAGTATCCACTTTCATTTCAATAAATTGTTGGAGGTCAAGGACCCCGGGCAAGCCGATGATCGGAATCAGGATGTGGATATGGCTTTGGAGGCGATATGGGAAAACCTTTTGGATGAAAAAAGCTGCCGAAAGATACTTCAATCGGCGGGTTATGATCGTCCCGATGAGGTCGTGCGGATACTGGATCATCTTCGAAACCACCCGGCAACACGATCTCTCAGCAGCGAAGGCCGCCACCGTCTCGACAGACTGATACCGCTGATGCTCAAAGAAATCGGGCGGTCCGAACAACCGCTGGTTGTATTGAATCGAATTGTCGATCTGATTAAAACCATCGAACAGCGCACCAACTATCTGGCACTGCTTCTTGAAAATCCGCCGGCTGTCGTACATATGGTGAATCTGGCCAATGCCAGTTCATGGATCGTTTCTTTTTTATCCCGCCATCCGATACTTCTGGATGAACTGCTTGATCCCCGGAACCTGTATCGTCCACCGGAAAAATCGGAACTTGTCAAAGAAATCCGCAAGCGTCTCGACGCAGTTGCGGATCAGGGTTTTGAAAACCAGATTCAGGAATTGTGTGTTTTTAAGCAGGTGAATACACTGCGGGTGGCAGCCGCCGATGTGACCGGCGCTTTGACGCTGATGCGAACCAGCGACTATCTCACCGACATTGCCGAGACGGTACTCAATGAAGTCGTTGAACTGTCCTGGAATCACCTGGTTGAAAAGCACGGAAACCCCATATGTCAGATGGACGGCACGGATATCGACACCGGATTTTCCGTTATTGCTTATGGCAAGCTGGGCGGCATCGAGCTCGGTTACGGATCTGATTTGGATATGGTTTTTCTTCATGCCGGAACCCAGGGACAAACCAGTGGCGGCAGGCTTCCCATCGATAATCACCAGTTTTTCGCCCGCCTGGGGCAACGGGTGATCCATATTTTAACCACCCACACCGCTGTTGGAAAGCTCTACGAGCCGGATATGCGCCTCAGGCCCAGCGGCAGCTCGGGTATTTTGGTGAGCCATATCGAGGCGTTTTATGATTATCAGATCAACAGCGCCTGGACATGGGAGCATCAGGCCCTGATCAAAGCCAGACCGATTACCGGGGATATCAACATGTCCGAACGCTTTGAACAGATTCGGCGCGATATCCTTTCACGGCCAAGGATAAAGGCCCAACTGCAAAAAGAGGTCGTTGACATGCGCGAGCGGATGCGTAAACAACACGCCAACGCGGATCCGGATATTTTCGATCTCAAGCAGGATAAAGGGGGCATCGTTGATATTGAGTTTGTTGTCCAGTATTTGGTGCTTTTAAGATCTTGTGAATACAACGAACTCATAAAATGGACCGATATTGTAAGGCTCCTTGAAACATTGAAAGATACCCGTATCATCAACGACCATGTCGCCCATATCTTAAAGATTGCCTATCTGACCTTTCGCTCCGCAATACATCAGCTCAGCCTTCAGGAGAAACCCGCCAAAGTCCCTGAAACCAAATTTCGAGGTCTGCGAGAAAATGTGGAACAGATCTGGAATGATATTATGGAAAATGAATAGAAGTGGTTTCAGAACCCCCTCTCGGGCTCAATCCGCCAAAGGCGGACAAGTCTTTGTGTTGGACTGCGGCGTCCCATCCTCGAAATATTCCCGATATTCCTTCGGTTGGCCGTTTCAGTCCGCCTTGACCTTGAGCCCGATTGAAGGTTTTGAAACCACTTCTCGGGGTTACATTTTTGTAATAAATCGGTCTTAAATTTAACAAAATTGTCGTCGTTCAAATTTGTCCAGGGACAGCTATTGATGAATAAAAATTAATATTAACAGATAGTTATTTATATTTAATTTTGTGGCACAACTGTTGCTATTCTAAATATACTTACCAGTCTTTAAGGCAGATACAAGAAGACAAAAAAGGATTAGGTAAACCGCGGATGAACGCGAATATACGCAAATTAGTTCGCTTCGCTTATCCCTTTACCGCTGTATAGCAGAAGCATGTTTGAATAATGGCGTAATGGGTTTGGGGAAAATGAGCATGCGGAATTCTCAAGACATATATTTGTGGTCATTTGTGTCCATCTGCGGTTTTATATTTTCAAAATGCCACAACGGTCAGAATTGAAATGATGCTTACCAATGCGAAAAAAATAAAATTTGTGCCGGCTGCAGAGCAGCTTCGGGAAAAGAGCGCCCATCTGATTTCCGATTTTTTGAAAAGAAAAACACCGGACTTTATAATAGAGCATGCACAAATTCTCGATGATTATTTTTTTGAAAGTTTCGAAAATTCAATGATCGGCCCCAAAATGGGGATGGAAAAGAATCCCTATGCCATTATTGCGCTGGGAGGGTATGGTCGGAGGGAACAATTTATTCATTCGGATGTGGATCTTCTTTTCCTTTTTGAAAAATACGTGCCGGACGAGGCGTCCGATCTGATCCAGGAAGTGGTCTACCCCTTATGGGATATCGGCCTTGAAGTCGGTTACGCCACACGGTCTTTAAAAGAGTGCGTCAAACTGGCCGGAAAAGATCTCGAAGTCCTGACTTCGGTTCTGGATGCGCGCCTGATATGCGGTATGTCTTATTTGTATTCAGCCTTAATGGAGCAGCTCCGAAACAAGATCGCCCGCAAACGTTCACGGAAGATCATTAAAAAAATTATTGAAAACAGTCGGCTGCGGCATGAAGTGTTCGGTGATTCCGCATTTTTGCTCGAACCCAATCTCAAAGAGGGGCAGGGCGGATTGAGAGATTATCACACCATGCTCTGGATCACCAAATTGAATTCGAATCTCAGGCAGTTCAGAGATTTTGAATATTACGGGTTCTTGTCCCATGATGAATTCCAGTCTTTGAAAAAAGCGCTTCATTTCATCGGCAGTGTCAGAAATTGTCTGCATCATCTGTCCGACAGAAAATGTGATCAACTCTATTTCGAATATCAGATCAAGATGGCCCATGCCCTTAAATTCGAAACAGCCAACGGACAGCAGCCCGTTGAAAGATTTTTAAGCAAGCTCCATGGCCATATGGAATTTTTAAAGCAACAGCACTTGATGCTGATTTATGAACTGGGGTTATCGAAAAATCTAAAATCGAGGGGCAAAATCGCAAGACCCAATGGTGTAGCCGGCCTTGAAATTACGGAAAATGGGATGCTCAACTTTGTTTCGTCTGAAAATATATTGGACGATCCGAGTCTTTTGATGAAGATTTTTGAAGAAAGCGCCGCCTTGAACATCCCACTCAGTGCCGAAGCCAAAAGACTGATCAGGGAATTTTCTTATCTGGTCGACGAAGAATTTTCTTCTTCGGCAAAACAAATAGAGTCGTTTGAACGTATTTTGGTTAAACCGATATCGACGTTTAATGTGCTTAACGAAATGTTGAATACCGGATTTTTAATACGGTTTATTCCTGATTTCAAAGACATTAACAATAGAATCCAGTATGATGAATACCACCTTTATCCGGTGGACCGTCATTTATTGCGAACGATCCAGTATATCAAGGTTTTCGGCACCTCGGGAGGAAAATCAAAACACCCGTTATGCAATGACCTTTACAAAGGACTTAAAAAACGCAGCCTGTTGCTGTGGGCCGCACTGCTGCACGATATCGGCAAAGGAAAAACCGGTGTGAGCCATTCCGTCAGCGGCGCCAAGATCGCAGGAGAGTTACTGCAAAAGAAGGGATATGGGGCCGAAGATATCGAGACGGTCTCTTTTTTGATCAAAGAGCATCTTTTGTTGGTTAAAACCGCCACTCGAAGGGATCTCAATGATGAAGAGACGGCTGTCTCGTGTGCCAGAAAAATAAAAGATGTGGATCAGCTAAAAATGCTTTACCTGCTGACGGTGGCCGATTGCATGGCCACCGGGCCGAAAGCCTGGAGCGACTGGACCGCTGCGCTGTTAAGGGATCTTTTCTTTAAAATTTCAAAGATCCTGGAGAAAGGAGAACTTGCATCCAGAGAAGCCATAGAAGCAATCGAGAAGAAAAAAGCCGAAGTGCTTGGACTGGCAATGCCGCGCTACGCAAAAGACGCTATCGAGACACTTTTCGGCTTCATGTCTCCCCGCTACCTTCTTTATATGCCTTCCGCCAGTATCATGGAGCATATCGAGCTGTATAAAAATTCAGGAGCAGATGCCTTTGTATGGAACGTCGCAAAAACTTTCGATTCCAACACCCGGACGGTCACCATTTGCGCAAAGGACCGCCCGGGTCTTTTTTCAAAGATTGCGGGAACATTCACACTTAACGGGTTGGATATTCTCGATGCACAGATCTTTACGTGGCGAAACAATATTGCCGTTGATATCTTTGAAGTTACCCCGCCGGCGGATCAGATTTTTGAAGAAGAAAGATGGCAAAAGGCCAAGATGCAACTCCAAGAAGCATTGTCCGGTGATTTGGATTTAAAAAAGGCGCTAAAAGAAAAAATATCGGTTTACCGGCCGGAAAAACGACCGGTAAACGGCAGGCCTCATCAGATCAATGTGGACAATGAAAGTTCAAGCTTTTTTACCATCGTTGAAGTATTTACTTATGATTTTCCGGGGCTTCTGTTCATGATCACCGATGCGATTTTCAGATGCGGGCTCGATATTTGGGTGGCCAAGATCGCCACAAAGGTGGACCAGGTGGTGGATGTATTCTATGTCAGGGATTTTGACGGACAAAAGGTCGATTTACCGGACCAGGAGATAATGATAAAAAACACCGTGGAAGAAATTCTGCCGGGTTTCAGCAGTTAACATTAAGATAATCTGTGTCCGGGCGGGAAGATATTTGGCGGGCCCTTCCCATGGCATAACGAAACAAGGAGGAAACAATATGAAAAAGGTAGAAGCGATCATCAAGCCGTTCAAGTTGGATGATGTGAAAGAGGCCCTCAATGAAATCGGAATTCAGGGAATGACGATTTCCGAGGTCAAAGGATACGGCCGTCAGAAAGGCCATAAGGAGATCTATCGGGGCGCTGAATATGTGGTGGACTTTATACCCAAGATAAAGATCGAAATCATCGTTCAATCCGAAAGAGTCAAAGAGGTGATGGACACCATTCAGAAGGCGGCGTATACGGGAAAAATCGGAGACGGCAAAATTTTTATTCTGCCCATGGAAGAGGTTATCCGTGTGCGCACGGGAGAAAAAGGAGAAGATGCCATATAACCTGTCGAAGCGTTTAACGAGAATTGAAACTAAAGGGAGATGGATGAAAATAAATTCGGCTATTTTTGTATTCACGGCCAATCTATTATTTGTAATGCCTAAAATGGCGTTTGCCGCCGGAAACTCGGCGATAGATACCGGAACCACCGCCTGGATGCTGACCGCAACGGCATTGGTTCTGCTGATGGTTCCGGGACTGGCGATGTTTTACGGCGGCCTGGTCAGGACAAAAAACGTTTTGGGCACCATGATGCACAGTTTTGTCGCCATGGCCGTCATCGGCGTGCTCTGGGCGGTTTGCGGATATTCATTGGCCTTCGGAAAAAGTATTTTGGGCGGCGTTGTCGGCTGGAAAACAGACTATTTCTTTTTAAACGGGATAGACAATACCATAACCAAAGGAATACCGGAGTATGTGGTGGCAATGTTTCAGGGCAAATTCGCCATCATCACGCCGGCGCTCATCAGCGGCGCGCTGGCGGAACGCGTCTATTTCCGGGGTTATATTTTGTTTATCGTGTTATGGTTTTTATTTATTTATTGTCCATTATGCCACTGGGTTTGGGCTTCGGACGGATGGCTGTATAATGCCGGTGCTTCAGGGGTTATTGATTTGGCCGGCGGTCTCGTGATCCATGTTTCGGCGGGGTTTAGCGCGCTGATTGCAGCGTTGATGCTCGGGCCGCGGCATGGTTATCCGAAAACCGCGATGAATCCGAACAACCTTGTCATGACGCTGATGGGCGCCGGTCTTTTGTGGGTGGGTTGGTTCGGCTTCAATGCCGGTTCCACGGTGCAAAGCGGATTGGAAACCGCCCGTGCCTTAACCATGACACAAATATCCGCCGCCAGCGGTGCATTGACATGGATTGTCATAGAGGCCATTGTCTTTCGTAAGGCCACCTCATTGGGATTCGCGTCCGGCATTTTGGCTGGACTTGTCGCAATAACGCCGGCAGCCGGCGTTGTCAAGCCATATGGTGCGATGATCCTGGGAGCGCTGTCCTCGATCGTCTGCTACTTTGCGCTGAATGCCAAAATGAAATTGGGCTATGACGACAGCCTGGATTGTTTCGGGATACACGGCATCGGAAGCGGGCTGGGCGTCGTGATGCTGAGTTTTTTTATCCGAAGCAGCTGGATGCAGAGTGCGTCGGTATCCGCCAATGGCGCCTGGTCGCATTTAAACCAGCTGAGCATTCAATTGCTGGGATTGGGAGCGACCATCGGCCTGGCGGTTATCGGAACGGCTATCATCGTCTTTGTCGTCGAAAAGACCATCGGCTTTCGTATCGACGTGCAAAAGGAAATCGAAGGACTCGATCAGAGTCTGCATGGAGAGCATGGATACGGCCTCGTATACCCTGATACCCGGGGATAGCGCAATGCAGATCTAACAATTTAATTTAAGGCACCGAGCAATTTTCACAAACAATAAGCACCTAATACTACAATCATTATAAGGAGGATTTTTTATGACACCCAAAGAAGTAATGAAATTTGCAAAAGAAAATGATGTAAAAGTGGTTGATCTTCGGTTTATGGATTTTCCGGGGTTGTGGCAGCATTTTACGGTACCCATCAGCGAGCTGGAAGAATCGAGCTTCGAAGACGGTTTCGGATTTGACGGCTCCAGCATCCGGGGATGGCAGCCCATTCACGCCAGCGACATGCTGGTGGTTCCGGATGCGGCCACCGCACAAATCGATCCTTTCTTTGACGTGCCGACGCTGGTTTTGATCGGCAACATCGTCGATCCCATTACCCGGGAGGCGTATTCCCGGGATCCGCGAAACATTGCGAAAAAAGCAGAAGCATATCTCAAAAGCACCGGAATCGGGGATGTGGCCTATTTCGGACCCGAGGCCGAATTTTTCATCTTTGACGACATCCGCTTTGCATCGGAAAACAACCACGCATTTTATGCCATCGATTCCATTGAAGGCATCTGGAACAGCGGACGGGAAGAGTGTCCCAATTTGGGGTACAAGCCCAGGCACAAGCAAGGTTACTTTCCGGTGCCGCCCATGGACAAACTTCAGGATATCCGTACCGAAATGCTCCTGACTTTAGAGCAACTGGGCATAGCGGTCGAGTGCCAGCATCATGAGGTGGCCACCGCCGGTCAGGCAGAGATCGACATGCGGTTTAAACCGCTGGTTGTAATGGGAGATCAGCTCGTGTGGTTCAAATATGTTCTGAAAAATGTGGCTTGCAAATACGGTAAGACGGTGACCTTTATGCCGAAGCCGCTGTATAACGACAACGGGACCGGGATGCATACCCATTGCAGTATTTGGAAAGGGGAGCAGCCGCTTTTTTCCGGTGACAAATATGCCGGTGTATCTCAGGAAGCGCTGTATGCCATCGGCGGGATACTGAAACACTGCTCTGCGCTGTGCGCCTTTACCAATCCGACCACCAATTCATATAAACGGTTGGTACCCGGCTTTGAGGCACCGGTGAACCTGGCCTATTCCAGCCGAAACCGGAGTGCGGCCATTCGGATCCCCATGTATTCTCCTTCACCAAAGGCCAAACGCATCGAGTTCAGGACCCCGGACCCCTCATGTAACGGTTATATGGCGTTTTCCGCCATGCTGATGGCCATGCTCGACGGTATCGAAAACAAAATGGATCCGGGTGAACCGCTGGATAAGGACATCTACGGTCTTCCCCCGGAAGAGCTGGCGGAAATTCCGTCCGCGCCGGGCTCTCTGGAGGAAGCATTGGCTGCATTAAAGGCGGACCAGGAGTTCTTGATGAAAGGCGATGTTTTTACCCAGGATGTTATTGACATGTGGATCGAATACAAGATGGAAAACGAGGTGAACGATGTGAAACTTCGGCCGCATCCGCACGAATTCTTCCTGTATTTCGATATTTAATCATCTCCAATCCTTCAACAGCCCGCTGATGTATCGCGGGCTGTTGTCTTTTCGATTCGCAATTTATCAAAGAATATTTTCCCATTTTGTTTGGAATTATATTACAATGGGTTCGGTTTCTCTTTTCGGTAAATCCTTTGCTTTCCGTATATGAATAAAATGGCATGACCGGAGACGAAAATGTGATATATGAAAAAGAATGGCATTTAGATGAATTTTTCCAAAACCATCTGGAGTCGTTTTTAAAAATGTAATGACAAAATTAAAGAACAGAGATCACCTGAACCTGCTGTGCGATATCGGTGAATTGGCCAATCTCATCATCGGGAGCGCCGACATTCAGGGATTCCTTCAGCAAACCGTTGAGATGGTGGCTCGCCACCTGGAAGCCGATGTAGGCTCCATTTATCTTTACGATGACACCACCCGTGACCTGGTGCTCCAGGCCACTCTCGGTTTGAATCCATCGGCGGTGGGCCGGGTCAGAATGAAATCCGGTGAAGGGCTTGTGGGCAAAGCCTTTGAGTCCTTAAAACCCATCTGCGAAGATCGCGCCGGCCGCCATCCCGATTTCAAGTACTTCAAAGAGGCTGATGAAGATCCATTTGAATCGTTTCTCGCTGTTCCGATTCACAGGGGCAATGAAAAAATCGGGGTTCTGGTGGTGCAGCATGAACATCCCGGTTATTTCGATGAAATCGACGTGATGGCCATGCGGGCCATTGCCTCTCAGTTGACCGGCGCCATCGAAAATGCCCGGCTGATGATGGACCAGAATCATCAGATGATTTCTTTCCGGGAGAACGATCTGCTGGAAAGACTCCGCTTTGTAAAGGCTAAAACAGCATCGAGCGGGTTTGCCTATGCGCCTGTTATGGTGATGAAAACCGATCGTGAATCCGTATTGTCTCATCGACCCGATTCGGAGTTTGTGGCCACACCCCAGGGTTTTCTTGAGGCACTTGAAACTACCAAGCAGCAGCTAAAGGATTTGCAGAATCGCCTGTCCCAACGGCTTCCGGAAAGTGCAGCCCTGATTTTTGAAGCCCATTTCATGATCTTAAAAGATGCCCGCTTTGTGGATGCGATGCTGGCCAAAATAGAACAGGGGATATCTGTGCCCGGGGCGGTGCGGGATGTTGCCGGGCACTATATGACGCTCTTCTCTTCAGCTCCCAGCGTCTATCTCCAGGAAAAAGCCCAGGACATCAAAGATCTTACCCGCCGCCTGCTCAACAATCTTCGCAAAGAAACAGCGCAAGACCTGGATCATGTCAAAGGCCGGATTGTCATCGCCCGGCAGCTCCTTCCATCGGATTTGCTTAAACTGGCCACTGAAGATGTCCAGGGAATTGTTTTGGTGAGCGGCGGGGTGACGTCCCACGTGGCCATCATTGCCCGGTCTTTGAAACTTCCCATGGTGATTGCCGAACGCAACGATTTGCTGGAACTTCCGGATGGTACGCCTATGATACTGGATGCTGACATCGGCAGCATTTATGCGGGCCCCTCTGAAGCGATTATCCTGCGCTTTGAAACCCGCCTACAGGCGGAAAAGACTAAAGATAAGACCACCGCCGCTCCCATCCTTTCCCAGACAAGAACCCGTGACGGCGAACCGATTAAGCTGCTGGCCAATATCAATCTTCTCAGTGAGTTAAAACTGGCCAAAGATCTCAATGTTGAAGGCATCGGGCTGTACCGGACCGAATTTCCTTTTTTAATAAGGTCCAATCTTCCTTCCGAAGAGGAGCAGTATTTGGTCTATAGACGGCTGTGCGATGAAATGGGCGGCCGGGAAGTCACCATCCGCACGCTGGATACCGGCGGCGAAAAGTTGCTGCCGTATTTTGAAGGCACCAAAGAGGCGAATCCGGAACTGGGGCTCAGGTCGATCCGTTTTTCCCTACACTACCGCGATGTATTCCTTCAACAGTTAAGAGCGATCTTAAGGGCCGGTGCCGGTGCCGGCAAATTAAAAATCGTATTTCCCATGATTTCCGCCATCGATGAGTTTCGACAGGCCCGTCAAGCCGTCGAAGAAGCCATGGTTGAGTTGGAGAAGCAGAATCTTCCCTTTCATTCCGCACCCGCCCTCGGCGCAATGATCGAGCTGCCGGCCGTATTGGACATTATCGATGAATTGGCCATAGAAACGGATTTTTTTTCCATCGGGACCAACGATTTTATTCAGTATATGTTGGCGGTGGACAGAAGCAATGAAAGAGTTGCTGTCTACTATCAGCCCTACCATCCCTCTGTTCTCAGATCCCTGCACCGCATCATCCAGGCAGCCGTCAAGGCTGAAATCGAGGTGACGGTATGTGGTGAAATGGGACATGAACCCGAATTTATCCCCTTTTTTATCGGATCGGGGCTCAGAACACTCAGCGTCGATCCGCATTTTTTGCGTTCTGTTCAAAGTCAGATCGTCAATCTCAGCGTCACCGAAGCAACGGCATATGCCCGGACATTGCTGGCCGAGCCAACCCTGCAAGGAATTCAATCAAAGTTAAAATCGCAAGCGTGAATTTTAACTCACCCCGACCTCGAAGATCCCCAAGATAAAGCTGCTGTCAGCTCAGTATTGTATATTACATATTTGTTATAAATAGTTTCTAAATTACATATATGTATTAATTATAATATTAAATTACATTTATGTTGTCCAATTGGCGCCAATATATCTTCTCTATCGAAAAAATATTTCCTGTTTATTCAATAGTATAAACACTTCTTATTCGAAGAATGGCCAGGTTGGCATTCTCCTTGCTCTGCAATCAAGAAAAATCCCGGGAAGGTAAAACAGCAAAATTCTAATGGAAAAGGAGCACGTTCAAATGAACAAAATTGAAGCCATTATCAAACCGTTTAAACTCGATGACGTTAAAGATGCGCTGAACAAAATCGGTATAAACGGCATGACCGTTAACGAGGTCAAAGGATTTGGCCGTCAGCGGGGCCACAAGGAAATTTATCGCGGCGCCGAATATCAGGTCGATTTTGTCCCCAAAGTACAAATCGATGTGGTGGTGGATTCATCTCTGGTGGATCAAGTGGTGGAAGCCATATCCAGCGCAGCCAATACCGGCAAGATCGGCGATGGAAAAATCTTTGTTCTTCCGGTGAACGAAGCGGTTCGCATTCGAACCGGCGAGAAGGGAGAACATGCAATTTAATGTTTTGTATCATTAAGGATAATGAAAATGTTATTCAAAATCAAAGGAGTAAAAGTGTTATGAAAAAATTTATCATTTCTGGTTTTCTTGTCTTGATTTGTTTTACAGGAGCCTGGGCCGCCGATAAGACGCCGACGGTTTTGAGCAATAAAGAAGCCATTGATCTGGTTCAGACCCATGCCGATTATGTTTGGACGCTGGTTGCCGCGGCACTGGTCTTTTTCATGCAGGCCGGATTCGCCATGGTGGAAACCGGATTCACCCGTGCCAAAAACGCCATCAATATTATGATGAAAAATATGATGGATTTTGCCATGGGAAGCCTGGCGTTTTGGGCTGTGGGATTCGGCCTGATGTTCGGTGTTTCCAAAACCGGCTGGTTCGGAACATCCGGGTTTTTCTTGAGCGATTTCAAGCCCGGTGGCGACCCCTGGGTATTGGCGTTCTGGATGTTTCAGGTGGTATTTGCCGCCACAGCGGCCACCATCGTTTCCGGCGCCATGGCGGAAAGGACCAAATTTGTCGGATACTTGATTTACAGCGTTGTTATCAGCTTATTGATCTATCCTGTGTTTGGAAGCTGGGCCTGGGGCGGCCTCTACAAAGGGGGAGGCTGGCTCGAACACCTTGGCTTTATAGATTTTGCAGGCTCAACAGTGGTTCACTCGGTGGGCGGATGGGCATCTTTGGCTGGAACCCTTGTATTGGGACCGCGCATTGGCAAATACATGAAAGACGGCACGATCAAACCGATTCTGGGGCACAACATACCGCTGGCGGCCCTGGGCGTATTTATCCTCTGGCTGGGATGGTTCGGTTTCAACCCCGGTTCCACGACGGCCGCCAACAAAGATATTGCCATGATTTTTGTCAACACCAACCTGGCCGCCGCAGCCGGTGCGACGCTGGCGATGATTACAGCGTGGATTAAATTCGGAAAACCCGATGCGGGCATGACTCTGAACGGCGCCCTGGCCGGTCTGGTGGCCATTACCAGCCCCTGTGCGACGGTAACACCCATGAGTGCGATCATTATCGGCGCCATAGCCGGTGTCATCGTCGTGTTGGCCGTTCTCTTTTTTGATCGCATCAGGATCGACGATCCGGTTGGCGCCATCTCGGTGCACGGCGTCTGCGGTGCCTGGGGAACCTTGTCTGCCGGAATATTCAACATCGGCGGCACGTCGTTGAAAATCATAGGTGTGCAGCTCTTGGGAATCGCCGCCTGCTTTTTATGGGTATTCCCCACCGCCTTTCTATTGTTTAAGCTGATCGATGTAACCATAGGTCTGAGAGTGTCACCGGAAGAGGAACTCGAGGGGCTCGACTTTACCGAACACGGCGGCACTGCCTATCCGGATTTTGAGATTTCACATGCCGGCGGAATGGGAAGCACAGCAGGGTTCGGCTCTCTCATGGGAGGAACCGCTTCTGAAAGAATGCTTCGCAAACCGGCGGAACAGACATAGATAGAAGTTCGTATTTTGCATACGGAGAGGTTACGGCAAGTATTTCTTTTTAACAACTCAAACATAGCGGTTGCGTTCGCTGGTTGCAATGGCGTTATCAGCGGGCGCAACCTCCTTTGGCCATTGAGGACTATTCCATGATGATGAAGGCGCAGCCCATTAGATAATAATTTCCTTAAATCTCATTCCCTGGAGCGCTTAATTTTTTGACAAATTTTTTAAAAAGTTGCAATTTTGTAATATATTTCTCGATTTATTACAGTTGTGTGTGAAGCCGTAGTTACAAAACCATATAAGAATACTTTTAACATTTTGAAAATTATGTATTTTTTCCTTTTCTTTCCTTATGGCACAGCTATTGCCTTAGTAAACCTAAATTTAATCTGGTCAAATCGTCGAATGGTCGGCCGGTCAAGTCATCATAGCCATTTAACGATTCAACGATTCAGCTATTTAGCCAAATCCGATTTGAGAAAAAAAGGAGGAATACTAAGGAATGAAACCGATGAGATATGTAATTTTCGCGATTTGTCTGCTTTTCCCGTTTTCTTCGGCTTATGCCGCCGATGCATTGAATACCGGAGATACGGCCTGGATGATTGTCGCCACCGCTCTGGTCATGGTGATGACGCCTGCCGGTCTGGCGCTCTTTTACGGCGGCATGTCCAGGTACAAGAACCTTTTAAACACCTATGCCATGACGTTTGTGGCCTATTGTCTCGGCAGCGTCATCTGGATGATGTGGGGCTATACATTGGCCTTTGGACCGGACAAGGCCGGAATCATCGGCGGGCTTGAAAACCTGTTCTTAGGCGGAATCGGTGTAAATAGTCTGTCCGGAACCATACCGACCTACGTTTTTGTCCTTTTTCAGATGACATTTGCCGCCATTACCGTAGCCCTGGTCCTCGGCTCCATTGTCGACCGCATGAAGTTTTCTTCATGGATCGTTTTTACGGTGCTGTGGCTGACCGTTGTTTATTCGCCCATCGCTCACTGGGTCTGGGGCGGCGGCTGGCTGGCAAAAATGGGCGCCCTTGATTTCGCCGGCGGTACCGTCGTGCATATCAATGCCGGTGTGGCCGGTCTGATATTGTCTCTGATTCTCGGAAAACGAATCGGATACGGCAAAGAAGCCATGTTTCCCTCCAGTATTTCCCTAACCGCCTTGGGCGCCGCCCTCTTGTGGTTCGGCTGGTTCGGCTTCAACGCCGGCAGCGAACTGGCCGCAGATGGTTTGGCTGCGTCGGCATTTTTGGTCACCAACACGTCGGCGGCGGCGGCGGCTCTGGCATGGATGTTTGCTGAATGGTGGGTGAGTAAAAAACCGACGGTCCTGGGCATTGCCTCAGGGGTGGTTGCCGGATTGGTCGCCATCACACCTGCGGCCGGATTTGTGAACTTGTCCGCTTCGCTGGTGATCGGGATCGTTGCGGGCATTTTTGGTTTTTTCAGTGTTACCGTTCTTAAACACAAATTGGGATATGACGATTCCCTGGATGCATTCGGGGTCCACGGCATGTGCGGTATGTGGGGCGCGCTGGCAACCGGTATTTTTGCCGACCCGGCCGTCAATGCAGCCGGTAAGGGATTGCTTTTTGGAAATCCCAAACAACTTTATGTTCAGGCGGTATCCATCGTGGCGACCATCCTTTACACGGCGGTGGGAACGGTCATTGTGGTTTATGTGACCAAATTCATCACCGGGGGGCTGAGAGTCGATAAAGAAGATGAAATTATAGGCCTGGACAACACGCTGCATGGAGAAAGAGCGTTTGAGATCGATTGATCTTTGAAAGGCCATTCTCCGGCCGCGTCCATGGACGGGTTTCTGAATATTCGAAACGATATGTTCCCGATAGCACCTCCTAAATCCCGGCAGCCCGCTGTTAAACCAGCGGGCTGTTGTTGTTTCAGCC
>CAZQAF010000026.1:0-17319 GCA_964591175.1 uncultured Desulfobacteraceae bacterium
AGCCGCAATCTGTTAAGATTGCAGCTGATATTTTTTTGTGGTGCCGAAGGCCGGACTTGAACCGGCACGGGTCTCCCCACTACCCCCTCAAGATAGCGTGTCTACCAAGTTCCACCACTTCGGCACATGAATACAAAGCGTTATCAATATCTCATTTTGTGTGAGCCGGTTTTGCAGGCTGTGAAGCTTCCGGATTCGGCTGAGGGGCTTTCTCCGGTGCCGTTGGCGGTGCCGTCGGGGTCGCTTTCTGCTCTATGGGCGGCTTTTGATTCAACATTATGGAACTTGGCGTACGATGGCCTGACATATAAGCCAGTACCAGGGAAGTCAGCATAAAAATAACGGCCGCTACGGTTGTTAATTTTCCCAAGAACGTTGAGGATCCGGTACTGCCGAAAAGTGTCTGGCTGCCGCCTCCGCCGAAAGCCGCTCCCATATCCGCTCCTTTTCCGGTTTGAAGCAGAATGATCATAATAAGGGCAATCGATACGATAACATGTATAATGATTAAAAATGTAGGCATAATGAGTTATGTTTTTTGTTGTGTCAAATTTTAAAATTGAACGATTTTACTGAATGTCACTGGATCGAGACTGGCGCCGCCCACCAATGCGCCGTCTAAATCCGGCATTGACATCAGTTCTGCGATATTATCCGGTTTAACGCTACCTCCATATAGGATTCTCATGGATTTGGCAAGCCCGTTCCCGAAATTTTTTTCAATTATCGCACGTAAATAATCGTGAACTTCCTGGGCCTGTTCGGCGGTGGCCGTCTTACCGGTTCCGATGGCCCATATCGGTTCATATGCCATGACCAGCGTATTCAGATCGCGGGAGGAAAAGCTCTCTAACCCTTTTTTAACCTGTTTGTCAAGTACTGAAAAAGTTTCTTTTAATTCCCGTTCTTTTTCAGACTCTCCCACACACAGCACCGGCACTAAACCGCTGTTGACGGCGGATCTGATTTTCCTGTTTACGGATTCGTCGGTTTCTCCAAAATATTGACGCCGTTCGGAATGACCGATAATAACATAACGGCAACCGGCTGAAACAAGCATGACAGGCGATATCTCGCCGGTATAAGCGCCTTCAGCCTCCCAAAAAAGATTCTGCGCCCCCAGGGATATACAGGTCCCCTTCACGACTTTCGATACTTGCGCCAATGCGGTAAAGGGCGGTGCAATCATGATATCGACATCGTCGCACGCCGAAACGAGCTTGACCAAGTGTTCAGCGGTTTCAACGGCCTCTGAACAGGTTTTGAACATTTTCCAGTTCCCGGCAATCAAAGGTCTGCGGTTGTTCATCGACTTATCTCCATATCGTAAATCTTCGAATTACAGTTGTGCCGCAATCATGGCCGCCAGATCCACCATCCGGTTAGAATATCCGGTTTCATTATCATACCAGGACAGCACTTTGACCATGTTGTCTACGGCATAGGTCGTCTGGGCGTCGACGATAGAAGACAAGGTTGATCCGTTGTAGTCTGTGGATACCAGCGGGAGATCGCTATATCCTAAAATTCCGGCAAGGGAACTTTCCGAGGCTTCTTTTAAAGCCGAGTTTACGTCTGTGACGTTAACTCCTGTTTTGTCCAAGGTTGCGACAAAGTCGACAAGTGATACATTCGGCGTTGGGACACGAATGGCAAGGCCGTTGAGTTTCCCGGTAAGTTCCGGCAGTACCAGAGCTACGGCTTTGGCCGCGCCGGTCGTTGTCGGAATCATGTTCATGGCGGCCGCCCTGGCCCGCCGCAAATCTTTGTGGGGGAAGTCGAGCAGGCGCTGGTCACCCGTATAAGAATGAATGGTGGTCATCAGACCGGATTTGATGCCGAAATTTTCCAAAAGAACCTTGGCGATCGGCGCGAGACAGTTGGTTGTGCAGGATGCGTTTGATATGATATGGTGAGCTCTTGGGTCGTATTGATTCGAGTTGACCCCCATGACAATGGTAATGTCCGGTTTCTGAGCCGGCGCCGATATAATCACTTTTCGGGCTCCGGCGGCAAGGTGTTTGGATGCACTTTCATGGTCTCTAAAGAGACCGGTGCATTCCGCAACAATGTCTACATTGAAGTTTTTCCAGGCAAGCGCCGCGGGATCTTTTACCGCGGTGACTGCCACTGATTTCCCGCCGACTTTTATGGAATCGTCATTTGCGATGACTTCCGTCCCCAGCTTTCCGTGGACAGAATCATAAGATAGAAGATGAGCCATCGTTGCTGAATTCATAAGGTCATTGACCGCCACGATTTCGAGCTCGGCATGATTCATCAATGCCCTGAAAACCAGACGTCCTATTCTTCCAAAACCATTTATGGCTATTTTTACACTCATTGTACCACCTCCGTTTTAGCGGCTATTCTCGTTTGTTTCCCTTTAAAATTCCACTGGCAAGTGAAATGCTTTTTTTCCCATAAGCTTCAAGGTGTTCAGCGACTTCACAAAGATCCATCTCTTTGTTTTGAATATCGACGGCCTTGATCAGAATGGGGAGATTCACACCGGATATGACTTCTACGCGTCCTTCTTCGAGAAATGAATAACTCAAGTTGGAAGGCGTTCCTCCGAACATATCAGTTAAGATAAGAACCCCTTTGTTATGGTCAACCTTTTTTATGCCTTCAGAAATTTTTTTGCGCAGTTTATCGACATTTTCCTTTAAATTGATGGAAACGGATACCATTGTGTCGGGGCGGGTCCCTAAAATGAACTCGGCGGCATCAATAAGTGCATCCCCAAGCTGACTGTGTGTTACAATAACGATTCCTATCATAAGACTCCTTTTAGGGACCTTTGCAAAACGCCCCTTTTTGCCCAATTTCTGCGTCAGGCTCAAATTTTAATCCTCAAAATACTCAATGTATTCCTGTGGTTAAAATTTTCGCCTTTCTTGAACTTGAACAAAAATGACCATTTTTCAAAGGTCCCTTTTACAGATCAATATCTCGATGTGTAATGATGATTTTACTGCCTTGTTTGTTTAGATGTTTGAATAAAGCTTCGGCAACGGCTACCGAGCGATGTTTGCCTCCGGTACAGCCCACTGCAATGGTTAAATACGCTTTTCCCTCTTTTTCGTACAAAGGAATTAAATAGTCAAGTAGATCAATAAATTTATTTAAAAATATTCGGGTGTTGTCGTTATTTAAGACATAATCTTTTACTTTTTCGTCTTTTCCGTCCAGTGCTTTGAGTTTCGGTATAAAATGCGGATTTAACATAAAACGAACATCCATAATGAGGCTGGCATCATGGGGAACACCGTATTTAAAGCCGAATGACAAGATGTTGATGCTCATGGGAGCGGAATCTTTGCTCTGTTGAGCGATATTTTGGATAACGGACTTCAGTTCGTGGATATTATAACGGGAAGTATCAATAATTTCGTCGGCTGCGGATTTAAGATTTTTTAACCGTTCCTTTTCTATACGGATTCCCTCTAAAAGACTCTTTCCCTGGGCAAGGGGATGATGCCTCCGGGTCTGGCTATAACGCTTCACCAATGTGTCTTCACCGGCTTCGAGAAAAAGGATCTTAAATTGATATCCTTTTTCCTTCAAAGTCTCAAAGATTAACGGGTACGAGGTTAGAAAGCTTTTTTCCCGCAGATCCATGACAAATGCCAGGCCTGCGATTTCCGAGTTGCTTTCAATCGGCAGCTCCACAAATTTGGGGAGAAGCGCCACCGGCATGTTATCGACACAATAGAACTCCACATCTTCCAATGCATCGATTGCGCTGCTCTTCCCTGAACCGGAAAGCCCTGTAATAATGAATATGATCAGCTCTTTCACTTTTGTTCAAGAACAGGGGTTAATATTCTTCTTCCTCCTCTTCTTTAATAATTGAATAGATTTCATCTCTGCTTGTTGCATGCAACAGCTTTTCTTTGAAAGGATCGTTTTTTAAAATTCTCGAAATTCGAGCAAGCAGTTTCAAATGAAGCCCCGTGGAATTTTCCGGTGTAATTAAAAGGAAAAATATGTGGGCGGGCATCCCGTCCATGGAATCGAAGTCGACCCCTTTTTGACTTCGTCCGAAACCGAGGATTAAGGATTCAAGTCCCCTGATTTTCCCGTGCGGGATTCCGATGCCTTGCCCGATACCGGTGCTGCCGAGTCGCTCCCGCTCCATGAGCACCTTCACGAGTTCCTCGCGGTCTATACCGGCAATTTTTGCGATAGGAACAACCAGTTCTTCAAGGACGCCTTTTTTGTCGAACGCTTTCAAATCAACAACAATTGCTTCCTTGGGCAATACATCAAGAATCTTCATTTTATTTTCACCGATAAGTTATCGAGACCTTTGCAAAACACCCCTTTTTGCCCAATTTCTGCGTCACACTAAAATTTTAATCCTCAAAATACTCAATGTATTCTTGCGGTTAAAATTTTCGCGTTCCTTGAACTTAGACAAAAATAAGCATTTTTCAAAGGTCTCTTATCAGCTACGGGGCTGAATCAAACCGTAGTTGCCGTCTTTGCGCCGATAAAGAACATTGACCTGGTTGGTTCTGGCATCCGTAAACACGAGAAAATTATCGTTTACAAGTCCCATCTGCATCACTGCTTCTTCTACATCCATAGGTTTATATTCGATATTTTTAACAAGAATATGGTGAGAAGTGTCATCTTCTCCAAATCGAGTGTCTTCTCCAATGTTTTCTTTTGAGTTGGGTTTCTGTCCGATCCTGTGTTTTCTGATTTTCTGCTTGTTTTTCTTGATCTGTTTTTCGAGCTTGTCCAAAGCGATATCGATGGCAGAGTACATGTCATCCGTCACTTCTTTGCCGTAAATATTCAGCCTGTCTCCAATAATATTAATTTCTGCCATGTGCCGAAATTTTTCAACCGAGAGAACAACACTTGCTTCGGCGGGATTGTATAGATACTTATCAAAACGATCCAGTTTTTCTCCGACATATGCCTTTAAATTTTCAGAAGGATCGAGATTTTTAAAGGTAACGGACGTTTGCATGCTTAAAACCTCCCTAAAATTCTTTGCGTTTGTTCGACGGTAACACTCTCATCATTTCACGATATTTGGCCACGGTTCTGCGCGCAATGCTGATGTTGGATTCTTTTAAAATTTTCGAAATCTTATCATCGCTGTAAGGTTTTTTCGGATTTTCGCTTTCGATGATTTGTCTAATTTTTTCCTGAACGCTGGCAGAGGCCACGGCTTCGCCCTGGATGCGCTGAATGGAACTGTTGAAGAAATATTTCAATTCGAAAATACCCCGCGGCGTGTGAACATACTTATTGGTTGTTACTCTGCTGATGGTTGATTCATGCATTCCGATATCTTCAGCGACATCCCTCAACACCATGGGCTTAAGGAATGCGATACCCTTTTCAAAGAAACCTCGCTGAAACTTGAGTATACTTTCCATCACCCTGTAAATCGTTTTTTGGCGTTGATGGATACTCCGGATGAGCCATGTGGCGGACCTCATCTTGTCCTGTATGTATTCTTTTGCATCGTCGGAAAAATTTCCGTCCTCCTTGAAGGCATTCTTATAAAAATTGTTGACGTGCAATTTCGGCATTCCGTCATCGTTGACCAGTATCACAAACTCATCCTCTATTTTATGCACAAAAACATCGGGATTAATGTATTGGGGTTCCTCTTCGACGAATTGCCTGCCCGGCCTTGGCTCCAAACTCTTAATGACTTGAATGGCGGTGACAACATCTTCTATATTTGCTTTCAAGGATTTTGCGATGGCCCTGTAATTTTTATTTTCGAGATGATGGAGATGATTTTCGATGATTTGAATTACGATGGTGTTGTCGAGGCCAAAATGTTTTGCCTGTATCAGCAGGCATTCTCCGAGATTTCTTGCACAAACACCCACAGGGTCAAAGGTCTGCATTAAGGACAATATTCTATCAACCGCTTCGACGTCAGATCCGCTCATGACGGAAAGATCTTCGACAGAAGAATCTAAATAACCGTCTTCATTTAAGTTGCCGACGATAAGACTTCCGATATTCTCTTCTTCTTCCGTGGGAGATGTCATCAAAAATTGCCAAAGCAAATGTTCTCGCAAAGATTCTTTGTGTGCGATAAATGATTCGAAATTTGGAGATTCTCTTCTTTCGGATTCGAAATGGGTTCTGCCTGATGAACTATATTCATTGATATAATTGTTCCAATCGATATCATCAGGAATATTTTCCTCTATGGTGACTTCTTTTGTTTGGTCGGATTCAGCGGCGATTAGAGCCTCAGCCGAATCAGGGGCGGAATCCTCAACAGTTGAATCTTGAATTTCCTCTTCCAAGGTCGGGTTTTCTTCAAGTTCGTTTCGTATGGTATTCAATAGCTCCAGTCTTGATAGCTGCAAGAGTTTGATTGCCATCTGAAGCTGGGGCGTCATGATGAGTTGCTGAGTGAGTTTCAGCTGCTGTCTGAGTTCAAGAGCCATTTTATAATTTAAACTCGTCTCCTAAATATATCCGCCGAGCGGTTTCGCTGTTAACAATTTTTTCAGGGTTGCCGGATTCGATAATTTTTCCATCATTTAGTATATAAGCTTTGGCACAGACTTCAAGTGTTTCTCTAACATTATGATCAGAAATAAGAATACCGATACCTCTATTTTTAAGATGGACAATGATGTTTTTGATATCGATAACCGCCAAAGGATCTATGCCTGCAAAAGGTTCATCCAGTAAAATAAATGACGGATTCGTCGCCAGGGCGCGCGTTATTTCCAAGCGCCGCCGTTCTCCTCCTGAAAGCTGATTGGCCTTTTGGTTTTTAAGATGTTTTATGCCAAGTTCATCGAGTAGCATCTCTACCTGTTTTTCCTTAATGGATTTTGAGGTAGAAACCATTTCAAGAATCGCCAGGATATTTTGTTTTACCGTTAATTTTTTAAATACTGAGGTCTCCTGGGGAAGATAGCCGACGCCTTTACGGGCCCTGAGATACATCGGAAAATTCGTGATGTCCTCATCATCGAGAAATACATGTCCCTGGTCCGGCTTTATCATTCCAACAGTCATATAAAAGGTTGTGGTTTTGCCTGCGCCGTTTGGCCCGAGAAGCCCGACAACATGGCCGTTTTTAATTTCCATGTTAACATCACTGACCACTCGCTTGCCGTTATATATTTTGACAAGATTTTCAAGAGACAATGTCGCCAATTACTTTTTTCCCTGTTGCCCGGAATAGAATACTGCTTCCACGCGTTTTTTATTCCCGCTTTCGACATTTACGCGACCGTCTGCTCTGTAAAAGGTTATTTTTTCTCCGGAGATCGAATCTTTTCCACTGGTGATTTTTGAACCCTCTCCTGTCAAGACAAGTACCATGGTGGCTGTATTGTATACGGCTTGCTGCGTAACTGCAACCCTGTTGTCGAATTTTATTTTAACGTTCCCCTTGGCGATGATTTCATGAATCGTTCCTTCATTTACAGCAAGAGGTCCTTTGTCGGCAATGTTTTTTCTAAATATAACTTTGAGTCTGTCGGCCGTAATGACGGTGTCTTTTTGTGTCGCTGTTACATTTCCGATAAATTCGGCATAACCGGCCTTATTGTACGAAATCAATTTGTCCGATGTTACATGGATGATTTTGTTTTTTTCAGTGTCAATTTTCTTTTGACTTTGTTGCGTGTCCTGTGCATTTGCAAAATGGGTCACAGCGAATAAAATCAGAGAGAAAATCGTAGCCCAACATCCTAACATCCTGAAAAGATGTTGATTAAAGTGAGATTCCTCCATGAAAGGTTCCTTTAACTTTTCCTTCAAACAAAGTCCTGTTGGTGTTTAAATTGAGTGACATGGCGTCTGCAACGAGCTGAAATGAATCTCCGGTGATATTCACCGGAGCGTTTGAAAAAAGGATTCGCTTTTTATGCTCGTAATACAAATTTTCACACCTTAATTTGTATTGGGTATATTTTACCACAACATTATTGGATATTTCCATGTCGTTGGAATCTGTTTTCAAAAGCCCGCGGTCGGCCGTAATATAAACTTTGGTGCGATCTTTAAGGAAAAATGTTACAGAAAGATCCTTAAATACCGCCTGATTCTTGTCCGTCATATAATCTGCAGAGGCGGCATCGAGACTCCACTCCTTTATTCCGCCTCGTGTGGCGGTCTGATGCGCCTTCCCGATGGAAATATTTGCTTTGTTCGAAACCATAGCCCCTGGGGCGTCGCTTGTTTCAATGCCGTTGCGATCGTATAAAAACACCGTCAAGATAACGCCGAATGCAAGAAGAATAATTGTGATCAATAAAATATTTAACTGTATTCGATGTGTATTCTTTTTCAGTTTCATACCCAAAAACGTTCTAAAATGCTTTCCCAAAGCCCTTTGGCTTTTAATATGGCTTCACAAACTTCTCTCACTGCGCCGCGGCCGCCTTTTGCCGAAGTGATCATATCCGCGTTTTCGCGAAGTGTGGCATGGGCATCTGCAACAGCGATCGAGAGTCCTGTGCGTCTCATCAAGGCAAGATCCGGCAGGTCATCGCCGATACAGGCAACTTCTTCGACTGAAAAACCGGTTCGTTCCAACACCCGGTTGAGTGCGTCGGCTTTATTGGCGACGCCGTCGTAGATAAGATCGATGCCCAATTCTTTGCAACGTTTGGAGAGGGCGTTTGAGCGTCTGCCGGTAATGATGCCCAGATGAATACCCGCCTCCATAAGAAGTCTTATTCCGAGACCGTCTTTAACATTAAAAATTTTTGTTTCCGCGCCGTTGTCGCTATAAACGATGCCGCCGTCGGTAAGAACGCCGTCAACATCCAGAAGAAGAAGTTTTATACTTTTTAACCGATTTGAAACCATCTGCGATTACTAATTAGAATATCGAAATCATAACGGATAAACTTTAACCCCATTTGTGCGATAATGCACATTCGACTTCAGCCCAAGGGCCATGCCGGGTCAATCCAGCAGCGATGTTCGAATGGCTTTGAGCCGGGAAAGCAGGTCATATAAGTCGTCAAGTCTTAACGAATTCGGCCCGTCGCTCAATGCCTTGTCGGGGTCGGGATGAACTTCCATAAACACGCCGTTTGCGCCGGCTGCAACCGCCGCACTGGCAAGGGTTGATGCAAATTCACGCTGCCCTCCGGAACTGTTGCCGGCACCGCCGGGAAGCTGAACACTGTGAGTTGCATCAAAGATCACCGGCCACCCCGTATCCTGCATGATCTTAATCCCTCGGAAATCCACCACGAGATTGTTATAGCCGAACATTGTTCCCCGTTCCGTGATCAGGATCTGGCGATTTCCTGCAGAGATCACCTTTTCAACGACATTGACAATATCCCATGGCGCGAGGAATTGTCCTTTTTTAATATTCAAGGGTTTTCCGGTTTTGGCGATTTCTACTATCAGATCGGTTTGTCTGCATAAAAAGGCGGGAATCTGAATGATATCCAGTACCTGGACTGCATCGACAATTTCAGTGACCTGGTGAACATCCGAAAGAATCACAAGGTCGAGTTCCGATTTGATCTGTCCTAGAATTTTTAGTCCTTCTGTTAATCCGGGTCCTCTAAAGGAATGAATGGAGGTACGGTTGGCTTTATCATAAGAAGCCTTAAAAATGAAAGGGATATTCAATTGATCGGTCAACTCTTTTAAGAACGAAGCAATTTTAAACGTCATTTCATAATTTTCTATGACACACGGGCCTGAGATCAATACCAAATCCGATGCTTGTCCGATGGAGATATTGCCTGCCTTAACGATATTGCCCGTCATTATAAATCCCTTGTTTTGAATCCGACTGTTTTTTTTCGACTTCCGACTTCGGCAAGCTGGAAAACCCGCCCTACAAACTTCTGATTTATAGTTTTCTGTTTTTCTGCCTAAGACTTCCGCTTGCCGCGGCGTAGCTCGGAGAGCGAAGCCGGGACCTCCGTCCTCTGATATCCGGCGTTTTCATATCTATCGCGCATGCTGAAAAAAGTCAAGAAACGAAAAAATGGAAAAGAGCCCTTGATTACAATCTTTTTTATTGTTATTAGCAGACAGTTACAATAATGAAAGGATGAATTTAACCCATTGAAAACTGTCAAGAAAGTTTTAAAGTCAAAAGTGTTTTTGGTAATTTGCCTGATTGTACTTATGCCTGTGGTGTGGATTGTTACAGTCAGATTCGAAGGTAATAAACCGTCCATCGTCATTGAGGAACCATCTCCGTATATCGGTAAGGCCCAGTCGCTTTCCGTTACCGTGTCCGATCCGAAAAGTGGTGTTCGAAAAATATGGATCGGTCTTGTCAAAGACGGCACTGAAACGGTTCTGTTAAAAAAAGATCTGCCGTCCGCCGGTCTATTTAGAGGGGGAAAAGATTTAAAGGCATCCTTTAACTTGAACATCGAGCCAAAGAGCCTGGGAGTGACGGACGGTAAGGCAATGCTGCGGATGTTTGCAACCGATTATTCCTGGCGGAATTGGATGCGCGGGAACAGAGCGTATTTGGAAAAAGAGGTCATCATTGATACAACGCCTCCGAATGTGGATGTTCTCAGTAAAATCCAAAATGTCAGTCAAGGCGGAAGCGGTGTTGTTATTTACAAACTCTCCGAGCCTTGCGATAAAAGTGGTGTCGCTGTGGGGAATGACTTTTTCCCAGGGTATTCTGGATACTTTAAGGATAAAAATGTCATAATGGCCTTTTTTGCGCTGAATTATCAACAAGGACCGGGCACACGAATGTTTGTCAAGGCGATTGATCTTGCCGGGAATACGGCCAAAGCTGGGTTTCGATATTACATTAAAAAAAGAAATTTCAGAAAGGTTTCAATACATATTTCAGACAAGTTTCTAAATTGGAAAATGCCGGAGTTTAACGTCGAAGTTTCGCCGGATTCCAAAACGCCGATGGTTGACAAGTTTCTTAAAATTAACCGCGAACTCCGTGCGTCAAACACAAAAAAACTGTTAGAAATCACCAGCAATTCAGAAGGGAAGCTTTACTGGAAAAATTCATTTTTAAGGTTTCCCAATTCGGCAAGAGAATCCAGTTTTGCGGATCATCGAAGATATGTCTATAAACATCATGTGATCGATCAGGAGGTTCATCTGGGCCTGGATCTGGCTTCGGTGGCGCACTCTCCGGTACCGGCCGCCAATAATGGGAAGGTCGTTTTTTCCGGATATCTCGGCATTTACGGAAACACAGTGGTCATAGACCATGGCTTTGGCTTGTTCAGCACCTATTCGCATCTAAGCGGATTTGATGTCAAAGAGGGACAAGTAGTATCCAGGGGCGAAATTATCGGCCATACCGATAGTACAGGGCTGGCCGGCGGAGACCATCTTCATTATGCGATGCTGGTTCATAATACCTTTGTGAATCCGGTTGAATGGTGGGATGCAACCTGGATAAAAAATAATATCACGAGCAAAATCAAAAGAATAAAATCTTATAATTAGCATCTGTTCTGGAAGCAACGACGGGTTATTTTTTAATACCCTGTTATTTCAGCGGGGAGTTTTATTTTTTTTATGCAATGAGGCAAACAGCAGGTAATGAAAAAACATAAGATAAATAAATCATATCAACAGATCAATGAGAAGATCAGGTCCGGTGAGGTGGTGGTTGTGACCGCTGAGGAGATCATCGGCATTGTGAAAGAACAAGGACCGGTTGAAGCAGCCAGACACGTGGATGTCGTGACGACCGGCACATTTGCGCCGATGTGTTCGTCAGGGGCGTTCATAAATTTCGGGCATGCTGTTCCGAGAATCAAGGCATCCAATGTGTGGCTGAACAACGTATCGGCATATGCGGGCATCGCTGCGGTAGATTGCTATATCGGCGCAACACAGCCATGTGAGGATGATCCGCTGAACAAGGTCTATCCGGGTGAGTTTAACTACGGCGGCGGCCATGTCATCCAAGACCTGGTCGCGGGAAAGAAAGTCTACTTAAAAGCCGACGCCTATGGCACGGACTGCTATCCAAACAGATTTTTTGAAAAAGAAATTGTATTGAACAAGCTCCCCAATGCCACACTTTGCAATCCCAGAAACGGATATCAAAACTATAACTGTGCCGTTAACTTGACCAATAAAACCGTTTATACTTACATGGGCGCGTTGAAACCCGGGGCCGCCAATGCGAATTATTGTTCTTCCGGGCAGCTGAGCCCGCTTTTAAATGATCCTTATTATAAGACCATCGGTCTCGGCACCAGAATCTTTCTCGGAGGAGGCGTTGGATATGTCACTTGGTATGGCACACAGCACAACCCTTCGGTAGAAAGGACTAAACACGGGTTTCCCAATACGCCGGCCGGAACGCTGTGGGTGATGGGAGATCTCAAGAAAATGAGTCCAAAGTGGCTGATGGGGGTTAGTATTCAAGGGTATGGATGCTCGCTTGCCCTCGGACTGGGTATTCCCATCCCCATACTGAACGAGGAAATCATCCAATACACTGCGGTATCCGATGATGAACTGTTCACTCAGATTGTTGATTATGGCCATGATTACGGCAAAGGTATCTCAAAAAGCTACGGTCAGGTCAGTTATGCAGAATTAAAAAGCGGCCATATCAAATTCAGGGACGAAGAAATACCGACATTTCCGTTATCCAGCATCGTTAGAGCGCGTGAAATCGCTGAAATGCTGAAGCGATGGATTTCAAGCGGTAAATTTTTAATCGGAGAACCGCAGTTTACACTGCCGAGATAATCAATCAACAATTAACAATCATAGACACGCGGCGCAAGCGCCTGCGCTACGCGTAATGAATTAAGTGCCCGATACCATACGCACATTTATTGCCGTTGAAATTCCGGAAAATATTACCTCCGGCATCCGTGAACTTCAGCAGGATCTAAAAGATTACGGGATTGACATTCGATGGATTCGTCCTGAAAATATTCATCTGACCTTAAAGTTTATAGGAGATGTTCAATCGGATGATATTGATAACATTTCCGGGGCAATATCCACAACAGCTAAAGGGGTTTCATCCATACCCCTTCAGGCAAAAGGTATCGGTGTTTTCCCGGGCGTAAAACGCCCCCGCGTTCTATGGGTTGGTCTCACCGGACAACTCGAGCTTCTCACAAAATTGCAAAAAACGCTGGATGCAAATCTGAAGGGCATTGGTTTTCCTCCGGAAAAACGGCCTTTTAAGGGGCACCTGACCATCGGTCGTATAAAAACAAAAATGAACAGCAAAACATTTGTTGATGCATTGTTGGCGTTCAGAAGTTTTGAATCCGAGACATTTGTCGCCGACAGAATTGTATTATTCAAAAGTGAATTGAAACCAAACGGTGCGGTGTATACAAAACTGGCAAGCGCAACGTTGGGATAAAATTCCGAAGCGGCGCTGCAAAGCGACATCTTTTGGCTCGGCCCAAGGCGTGGAACAGTTTGACAAAAAAGTAAAAAATGGATAATATTCTTTTAAAAAATCAGGATTCTTTGCGCCATCCCTGGTCGAAATCAAACGTATTAAAGAAGAGATATTTTTCCCGGCAAACCGGGTGAAACTTCCGAGACATTCACCGACACCCTTGGGTGATCAACTGGAGGGAACAATGGGCATTTCACCGGACAAAGAGAAGGCGGTAAAAACTGCCATGGGGCAGATAGAGCGCCAATTTGGAAAAGGCGCTATTATGAAACTGGGAAGCAGTGCGATTGTCGATGTGCCGGTTATATCCACCGGATCTCTCGCTCTTAACAAGGCACTGGGTATTGGCGGTTTTCCCAGAGGCCGGGTGATTGAGATCTACGGGCCCGAGTCATCGGGCAAAACCACGCTTGCCCTTCATGCGGTTGCAGAAGCTCAAAAAAAGGGGGGGATAGTCGCCTTTATCGATGCCGAACATGCGATAGATATTTCCTATGCCAGAAAACTCGGGGTCAATTGCGACGATCTGCTGGTCGCACAGCCGGATACCGGGGAGCAAGCGCTTGAAATTGCAGATATGCTGGTAAGAAGCGGGGCCCTGGATATTATTGTGATCGACTCCGTAGCCGCACTCGTGCCCCGGGCTGAAATAGAAGGTGAGATGGGGGATTCACATATGGGGCTTCAAGCCAGGCTTATGTCCCAGGCGTTGAGAAAATTAACCGGCACCATCAGCAAGACGAGGACCGCACTGATATTCATCAACCAGATTCGTATGAAAATCGGTGTGGTATTTGGGAATCCCGAAACAACGACCGGGGGCAATGCGCTGAAATTCTATTCCAGTGTCCGACTTGATATTCGTCGAATCGGCGCGATCAAGGATGGGCAGGAGATGGTGGGCAATCGGACACGGGTGCGTGTTGTTAAAAATAAAATGGCGCCGCCGTTTGCCGAAGCTGAATTCGATATCCTGTATGGAGAAGGAATAGCAAAGACAGCAGATCTTGTTGATACCGGGGTTTCGACGGGCATCATCGAAAAAAGCGGTTCATGGTATTCTTATGATGGCGAAAGAATCGGGCAGGGCCGGCAAAACGTACAAAATTTTTTAAAAGACAACCCGGATATTTACAACTCGGCATTGACCAGAGTCAAAGAAGCCTTAGGTTTATCCAAAAAGGAAAGCGACAACACTCAGGATAATTCATAACATGGGGTAAAATATGACGGGCAACGAAGTACGTAAGACATTTCTTGATTATTTTGAAAAACATCACCATCGAGTTGTAAGGAGTTCATCCCTTGTTCCATCTGATGACCCGACGCTCTTATTTGTCAATGCCGGCATGGTGCAATTCAAACGGGCCTTTCTCGGTGAAGAAAAACGAAGCTATGTCAGAGCGACGACGGCCCAGAAGTGTGTTCGTGCCGGCGGCAAGCATAACGATCTGGAAAACGTCGGGTATACTGCAAGACACCATACATTTTTCGAGATGATGGGCAATTTCTCCTTTGGGGATTATTTTAAGGAAAAGGCCGTTGAATTCGGGTGGGACCTGTTGACCAATGGTTTCGGGCTTCCCGAAGATAAACTGTGGGTTTCGATTTATCTGGATGACGATGAGGCCCATGACCTCTGGCACAAAAATATCGGGGTGCCGGAGAACCGGATTTTACGATTCGGAGAAGAAGACAACTTTTGGGCCATGGGGGATACCGGCCCTTGCGGTCCCTGCAGTGAAATACATATTGATCGGGGTGAGGCCTACGGGTGTGGAAAACCCGATTGTAAAGTGGGATGTGATTGCGATCGTTTTTTGGAGATTTGGAATCTTGTCTTCATGCAGTTTGACCGGGATGTTTCAGGCAAATTGACCCCCCTTCCCAAGCCGAGTATCGATACGGGCCTGGGTCTTGAACGGATGGTCTCCATTGTCCAGAATGTGCCGTCAAATTATGACATCGATTTGATTCGCCCGATAATGAACAAGGTCGAGGATCTTTCCGAAAAGCGACTCGGAGAATCCCGGGGATCGGATGTTGCGATGAAAGTCATTGCAGACCACAGCAGAGCTGCGGCATTTCTCATCGGTGACGGCGTATTGCCTTCCAATGAGGGAAGGGGATATGTGCTTCGGCGAATTATGCGCAGGGCTATCCGGTACGGACGTAATATCGGCCTCACCCGGCCGTTTTTACATGAAACGGCAAGAGTCGTGTTCGATATTATGAAACCGGCCTATCCCGAACTGACCGAAGCGGCGTCATTTATCACCAACGTTATTGAAAACGAAGAGATTCGGTTTTCAGAAACCCTTGATCACGGCCTCAGGCTTCTCAACGAAAATCTTCTGAGCTTAAAAGAAAAGGGGCAAGGTCAAGTGCCGGGAGAACTCATTTTCAAGCTTTACGATACCTATGGATTCCCGGTGGACATTGTCAGGGATATTGTCAGGGATGAAGATATGTCGCTCGACCTCGAAGGCTTTGATCAGGCCATGGACGCCCAGCGCGAAAGATCCAAAGCCATCACGGCATTTACCAGCATCAGTGATGCGTATAAAAATCTTTCAGCATATGGGATAATGGCCAAATTCGTGGGATATGATACGGTGTCCTGCCAATCAAAAATTCTGGTAATGGTTAAAGACGGTGAGGAGGTTCAAGCGGCGTCCAAAGGGCAATCCATCGAGATCGTTACCGATGTGACACCGTTTTATGGTGAAGCCGGCGGGCAGGTCGGCGATACCGGAACAATTTCTGCGGATAATCTTGAAATTCAAATCTCCGATACGGTAAAGGATCCCACCGGTTTGATTATTCACAAGGGAAAAGTCATCAACGGAACCGTCAGCAAGGGAGATGACGTAACCCTTGCCGTGGATGATCGCCGGCGTTTGGCGACGGCCCGCAATCACACCGCCACTCATTTGCTTCATTTTGCCTTGAGAAAAACGCTGGGAGATCATGTAAAACAGGCTGGTTCGCTGGTGTCACCGGACAGGCTTCGTTTCGATTTTACACATTTTTCCCAGCCGGATTCCGAAACGCTCGAAAAAATTGAAACCCTCGTGAATGAAAAAATCCTGGAAAATTTGCCGGTTCAGACGGTGGAAATGGAATCCGAACAGGCTTTCAAGACAGGTGCTACGGCACTTTTTGAAGAAAAGTACGGGGACCGGGTCCGGGTGGTATCCCTGGCGGATTTCAGTAAAGAGCTTTGCGGGGGGACCCATAGCCATAGGACCGGCGATATCGGTCTTTTTAAGATTGTCGGAGAATCGAGTGTCGCTTCGGGAATCAGGCGGATCGAGGCATTGACCGGTACGGCCGCACTGGATTACATCCAAAAAAGCATAAAACGTCTGCATGATGCAGCCCTGTTGCTCAAAGAACATCCGGATGCCGTCATCCAAAGGATTGAGAAAATATTGTCTCACCAGAAGGCGATGGAAAAAGAACTGGAACACTTAAAGGCCGGAATCGCCGCACAGTCGGCGCACTGGACGATAGAGGATACCAAAACCATCGACGGCGTTCGGGTGCTGGTAAAAAAGGTATCCGTCGACAAACCCGCTGCATTGAGAGATCTGGCCGATCGATTCAAGGAAAAACTAAAGTCGGGTGTCGTGATTCTCGGTAGTACGGATACGTCAAAGGCGCTGCTCATTGTCGTTGTGACCAAGGATTTGACGGACCGATTCCACGCCGGGAAAATCATCAAGGAGATTTCATCTGTGGTCGGCGGCGGCGGCGGTGGAAGGCCGGATATGGCGCAGGCCGGAGGAAGCAGACCCGAGAAACTCGATGAAGCCCTCGAAAAAGCCTATGAGGTAGTGGAAAAGATCGCCGACGCGAATAATTCATGATTATTTTCGAGCGATCCTAAAGCAGGAAATAGGAAAGAGGAAATAGAGGTCAGAGTTCTGAGACCAGAAGTCGGATGA
>CAZQAF010000026.1:17419-38294 GCA_964591175.1 uncultured Desulfobacteraceae bacterium
AGGAAATAGGAAAGAGGAAATAGAGGTCAGAGTTCTGAGACCAGAAGTCGGATGACAGAGGCTGCGCGGTTGGAGGACCGGGAACAATGTTCCCTTAAAGTTAGAGGCATAGTCGTCTTTGCCTTTTAGCCTAAAGCGAAGCGTACCTCCAACCTAACGCCGCGGCAGGCGATCAATCTTCAATCAACAATCATATACACGGCGGCGCAAGCGCCTGCGCTGCGCGTCATCAATCCAACAACCTAAGCGCCCTTCAAGACATCAATCATCGTAAATACTTTTCCCCGGGCCCCTTCGGCCTGTTTCTTGTATAGATATACGAGTGCGTCAAGGGTTCCTTGCGCATAAATATCTCGACCGTTGACATTGTGCGTAAACTCAAATCGAACGGTTTTATCCGCTGAATCGAGACGGTAGGTGTGCCACCCGTGCCCTCCCAGAAACGCGTCGGGAATGCCCCAGGCTTTTTTTTGCGCTTCGGGATCGCGTTCCTTTTCAATATCATCTTCGGTAAACGCCAATCCTAACCTGTTAAAATATCTGACCATGGCTTTTGCGGTGCCGCTGGTATCCGCCTTTCCTTTCTGATGGCTTTCTCTGATCTCGAGGGAATATCCTTTGAAAAGATCCGGAAAAGTATCGGCGGTATATTCCATCATTGCTTGAAAACCGACAATCTGTTTGGCCATGTTCGGTGCAATAACCGCAGGGATTGAAGATGCAAGGACCGTCTTTTCAAGATTCTGCCGGTCGCCCCCGGTGGTTCCCATGACAAAGGGCAGCTCGTTTCGGCAATAAAATTCGGCATTGGCGTTCACCGCCGTAGGGTGCGAATAGTCTACGCTCAAAAAAGGACCTTCTTTATCCTTTAGGGCTAAAATGGCCCGGTCCCGGTCCCGGGGCTGGATCAAACCGAAGGTAACACCATGGACGCCGGCTTCCCTGTCTGTGATTTCCGGGCCGGTCAGCGATTGTAAAATCAATTCGAATCGACGATCATCAAGGATATACTTGATGACATTTTGGGCCATATTACCGGGCAATCCATTTACCATGAGTTTTATACGGTTCATCCTGCGCCTCCAATTTGTCTCACAATGGATGTTAAGGTTGGAAATTCTTCGCTTTGAAATGCCGAAAAAAGATACTTTAATGTCTTTATAGCATTTGGGATATATTTTTCAAAGTACGTTTTTTTCTTTATACGGGACAGAAAACCAAAAGCGCCCAGAATCTGTAAATTTCTGGTGAGGGCGCAGTATTGATAACAAGAAAGAAATTGGTCCGGATGAACGCGCAAAAGCGGTGAAAGCGTTTCAACGCAAAACGTCAGCAGTGTATTCTGAATCGATCGGGGCAAATCAACATAGGGATCGATCAGCAAAGATGCAAGATCGTATTGGATCGGCCCCAGTCTTCCTCCCTGAAAGTCGATAAAATAAAACCGGTCTTTTTTAACCATAATGTTTCTCGATTGCATGTCTCGATGCATGAATCCGTTAATGGCGAACCGAAGTGCTTTTTTTGCGAGGAGTTTGAATTCAGCTTCAAGATCGTTGAAACTGATGTTCATGCCCAAATAGTTCTTTAAAAACGCATCGACAAAATAACGGCATTCTTTTTCGAGGATCAGATCTTCGGTATACGCGGCGGTCTGGCAGGTCCATGCCGGATTGAACCCTTTGCGGCCTTCAACGGAGAGTTTTCCCAGGAGCTGTATAAGCGCTTTGTAATGTGAAACGATGCGATCCTGATTCTTGAGGCTTTTTATAAAAGTCTGAAAGTGAATATCGCCCAGATCTTCCATGAATACATGCCCGGAAAACGTATCATAAAGGTAAATTTTCGCTGTCGGGATACCTTTGGACGCCAGGTGACGGCCGATGGAAACAAAAGCGTCCGCTTCACAGGTTGAATCATATTGCCTGATGCCGTGATCAGCCATTATAAGGGACCCATTCCCGTCTGTCAGTCGATACCATTTTCTGTCTGAACCATCTCCGTAAAGCGCTGTTCGAACAATCCTTCGGTTTACTTGTCCGGGGAAGGCGGCTTCGAAAGCTTTCGGCGCCATATCGTCAAAAACAACCTGCCGGTATCGGTCGGGTGTCCCGAGATCTTTCCAATAGGAATCCTTGGAAATAAACGCGGGTATTTTTTTCTTTTGAGAGAGGATATTTTTATAGGTGTCGATAATGCTTGAAAAAACATTATCGGGTATCATTTCAAGTAGTTCCGGGTTCAGAACCTGTATCCCGGTAAAGGTGAGCGCTTTAGTATTTTCGATTTTAGACGAAGCTGTCCGATGGGAATGGGGATCAGAGGCGGCATGCGGTGAAAACCGGTCATTGAAAGCGCGAACAAAGCCTTTCGAATCCACGGTCACCGTGTTGAATACCGGATCGTTGTGAAGTACCAGCGTTGCGGGATGCCGGTGATTCAGGTGGAATTCATACACTTGTTTCAGATCGATATCCGTAAAAATATCGCTGTTGATGACCATGAAGGGACTATCGTCCCAGAAATCGGCAACATTTTTAATGGCGCCGCCGGTTCCGAGAATGACCGGCTCATGCCGGGTGAAAACCGGAACCGGGTATTTTTGACCGGCTAAATATGAATTTATCTTTTGATGCAGATGATGTGTATTGATGACAATGGACTTGCAGTTCGCGTCAATGAGCCTGGAGATGATGATGCCCAGCAAGGGACGTCCGGCGAGGGTAAATAGTGGTTTTGGTGTGTTTTCGGTATAGGGCCTGAGTCGCGTGCCAAGACCTGCAGCTAGAATAAGCGCCTTCATGGGTGGGTACCGCTTTCATCCAACACAATTGAGATACCGGTGAATGGCATCGGCATAGAACAATATCTTCTCGTTGTTGTCCGAGCTTTTCACGCCATTGTAAGCAAAAAATTCGATTCCGTTGGTATAGTTGATGACGGAAAGGGATTCCATTCGTTCGATTTCCTTTTTTTTGTACATGCGATTTCCGATGGCTTCTATTTTTTTAAGCCGTTCTTTGGGCTTCATGGAATTTTGAGAATGCTGCATCAAAAAATTCAATACAATCCAGTACGATTCAAAGTAGGGTTTCAGGAATCTTGAAAAAAGATGAAGTTTTCTGAATCCGGAAGACGTCAGGTTATAAGTATCCGGAAGTTTTGGATGGGGCATCAACACAGCATCATCGATAAAGGCCTTGAGGTTTTTTCGAACGAAATATTCGGGCGTCTTATCGACATCATATGCAAATTCATATTTAAAGAAATACTGTAGAAATTTATAGTCGTCGTGCAAATCGGATGCCGAGAATTGAAAAGCGTCTTTAATGAGTATTGCGATGGCAGTGATGGCTGCGGGGACGAAAAAAGAGATGCAATTGTTTTTATAATATTCAAGGTTCGGGCGCTTGTTTTCATTGACTTTGAATAGGCTGGCGGTAAGCAGTGCATCAGGATTTTCAGATGCTTTATCGATAAATTTTCGCTGCACGTAAGTATCGAGGACATGTTCTATGGTATTCACTTCGTCCATCAGGAGCGTATCCGCCAGTTTGACCTTTTGGGATAAAAGATAGCTCATATAAGTTTCAACGTGTGACAAGAGATGATCAAAAGAGAAACTTTTTTTGCCGCAGTTCAATGCGACAGCCGCAACCAGGGCGTGGGGCGTTACAACGGAAACCCCATTGATGGCATTAATAATCCGGTGCCCCAGATTTCGGCAGAGAATGTTGAACTCTTTGGGCGGCATATCCTCAATGGGGGTTCCGTATTGAAGCAAAATATCTTTAAATGATATGGGATCATGAAATTGTATATAGATTCTTCCATATCTTTTTTTTAAAAATTTTCTTGCTTTGATCACTTGCCTGAAATTTTCGGGTTGCTTTTCTTTTCCCTCGAGTTCATGAAGGTATGAGCTTTCTTCCAACACTCTGTCATAGCCGATAAATATCGGTGAAAAAATGAGATCTTCGCAGGCGCCGTTTCGATATGCGTTAAGGAGAATCGACAGCAGACCCAGCTTCGGCAGAATCATTTTGCCGGTTCGACTTCGACCCCCTTCGATAAAGAATTCGATATTGAATCCTTCCGATAGTAAATTGTGTATATATTCCGCAAACACTTTCGAATAGAGCACCGCTCCTTTAAATGTCCGTCGGATAAAAAATGCCCCCCCCCTCCTGAACAGCGGGCCCATCGGCCAGAAGGAGAGATTTTTCCCGGCGGCTATGTGGGGGCAAGGCATGTTGTTATTATATAACAGATGAGAAAGTATCAGATAATCGATGTGACTTTTGTGGCAGGGTATGAAAATGATCGGTCCTTTCTGAGCCATGCTTTTAACCCGTTTCAGACCGTCTTCATTCACTGTGACTCCATCGAACATGGCATTTAAAAACCATGCTAAAAGTGCTGAGGCCAGTTTTACAACAATAACGTTATAATCGGCCGCTATCTCATCCAGAAAATCACTCGCCTGTTTTTGAACCTTTTGAAGCGGGATATTCCTGGTTTTTGAATGGTGCTCCATAAATTGTTGGAGACGCTCTCTTGTGAGGATGTTTTCCTTCCTCTCTTCTTTTGATTTTAAAACCGGTCCCGTGATACTTTGGCGGTGACGATTGATTTGCGACAAAAGCGCACGCCTTAGCGCCAATGCCTTGTGATCGGCACTCCTTTTTTGATTATCTTCGAGATCGAGAAAAGACTTGAGGTTGACCGGCTCGGATGTCTCCGCGAAAACCTTGCCCGGATTTTTAAAGAGGATATAAAGTCGCCTGAGTTTTCCGGGGTTCTCTTTGCTGCCGAAAAGAAAATCGATGATATTCGTTATCGATCGGTGAGGATCTTTATCAAAAAATATCAGCAAGGGGACGAGAAATATGGGCCGATCGATGGACTCTTGCATTTCGATGAGGTATTGGATCGGGTCTGTCTTTGCTTTTATAAATCTTCGATGAAAACCTTTTTCTTCAACCAGGGAAAGGAGCGCCGATCGTCCGTTTAAAAGCTCTTTTCGGAAATACCCTCTGTGATATGGATCCGGGAATGAGAAGTTTTGAAAGAAGCAACGGGCGTGTGCTGTTACAATTTTAACAATTCGTGATACCGGCTGCCAAAGTATCACGTTGTAGTCAAAGCCGATTTGGGGAAATGGAAGCCGATCTCGCTTATAACGCGTATAATAAAAAAGAAACCGAAAGTAGCTTTTATATTTGGTTACATATACAACAACGCCTTCCTGGTGAAGTCTGTTTAAATCACGGGTTTGTTCTTCTACGACTTTAAGACCGGAGAAAAACAGCTTGAGAAAGAAACTCGATACGGTGCCGATATTATCGGGGAGTTGGCAGAAATAGTGGTCATAATCATTGCGAACGGTCGAAACGGGTTCCCTTTTTTTTTTCTCTCTAAATTCAGCCAGTTTCGCTTTTATCTGTTTTAACATAATTAAATTCCAATTGGACCTGTCCATATACTTTAAAAAAAATATATTAGACTAAAATCATAAAATTTACAAATATAAATAAAGATTCTTGTTTGCAAAAATTAAGCTTGCGTTACAAAATAAGTTGTGATAATTTTCAAATTCTCTATTTGCGATTAACAACTATATGTATTTACATAGCATCTTTTCTTTCCCAATTATTTTTTATCAGCACCAAAAAAGCCATGTACGGTTTCAGAAAAAACAAATAACAAAAAAAGCCGATTAAATTATAATTCAAATTAAAGGAGGATGATTTTTTATGAAAACTTTAATAGGTGGTGCGGTCGGAGCTGTATTGGGTCTCATTGGCATGTCCATATGGTGGAAACCCTTTTTGCAACTTTTGGCCGGTGCTATTCCGGTGATGCTTCTGCTTGGCGGTGGTTTGGCTCTTTACTTGGGATTTGACGAACTCAAGGACTCTTGGAAAAAAGAGGATAAAACAGTTGACACTTCAGTCAGTACCGATGACACCGATCAGTACAAAACGGAAATTAACGAACTGAAAAAAGAAATTGAAACGCTAAAGGCTGAAAAAGAATAAGTTAAGGGCAGACCCATACTTGACGCAGCTTTTTATTGTGGTCGATAAATCCAATAAAGCGATATTGTTCAGCACCTTTATGGGAAGGCAAGAAAGGGTTTTGCATACTTCACCTTCAAGCGTTGAGAGACGTTAAATTTCATCGGATCTCTATCATTTGCATATAAGCGCCTTGCAACCGAGTGCAGGCGCTTATTTTTTTATTGCGGAGGTGGCGAGAACATCGGCTCTTTCATTGCCCTCGATACCCACATGACCCTTAACCTTGATGAACTCCAAATCGTTGAATTTTAAAAGAATTTTTTTAATGGATGCGATGATGGCTTGATTTTTTCTCGCCTTCCATCCCAGCACTAGGACACCGTAGGCATAACTGCTGTCCGTAAAGACCCGAACCGGAAGATTCGTATTTTTCACTGCCAGAAGACCTGACCGGATCGCTTCGAGTTCCGCCATATTGTTGGTGGCGACACCAATATCTCTCGATATTTCTTTTTCATGTTTATTAAAACGTAAAAGCACCCCGATTCCGGACGGCCCCGGGTTTCCTGAAGACGCGCCGTCTGTGTAAATGCAGATGGCACCGTCACAATGCGTTTCGTTCGAAGATGATTTTTTGGATTTTGTTTTAACCGTTTTTTGCTTTGATGATGTTTTGGGTGTTGCCGTTGAAGTATGCCCGGCAAGATCGGATGGCGATTTTTTATTCGCGGATTTTCCCTTGGGCTGAATCGAATCGATCGGCTTTACATTATTAGCGGCAACCCAGTATTCATAATCCTGATCAAGTTGATATTTGATCAGCACCTTACCGTTTTTCATAACCGGGTTTTGATCCTGATCTGTTGCCTGCCAGACCTTATTTTTTTTGAAAACCATCCGTTTCCAATTGAGGTTGTTATGAACCATTTCGATTGATGACGTTTCGATTGATGATTTATGATGGTTGATTGTTGATTGGGGTGTCGCTTTGAGCCTGTGAAGACGCTTTGGTGAAGTCTGCTTTCTACAAGCAATTTTTAGTGCAACTGGCTGTAATCCTTAAATCAACAATCAACAATTAAGAGATCCTCAAGGCTTTGATCCCAAATTCACTGGTCCCCGGTAATCTACGTATAAAGGTGAACGCTCCGGCTCGTTTCTTCAAACCCTTTCAGCGCGTCGCGCCATGAGTCTTCTAAGGCGGATATATCATCCAGGTTTTCGACGCGCTGCCGTATTTTTTTGTCTCCGATGATAAGGTCTATGGGGAGTCTTTCAAATTCATACTCGTAAGGCGGTTGTTTCCATTGAAACATGTCCTTGTGATTAAAAATAACGGCATGGATGAGCAGCAGTGTCGTGATAAACGGCTTGAATTCGTACTGATCTGTAATGTGGACCTGAAATCCGTTGCACGGAGAACCGCTCCATTTGTTATATGTCGGTTCAAACACAATGGATCTTAGGGTTATGCCCGGCAGATTGTATCCGTCTAATACCGACAGGATCCGGTTTGCGTCGATAAACGGAGCGCCGAACATTTCAAATGGCAGTGTGGTGCCCCTGCCCTCGGATACATTGGTTCCTTCCCACAAAACCTGCCCGGGATAGACCATCGCAGATATTGGAGACGGCATGTTGGGTGACGGCGGAATCCATGGAAGTCCGGTGTCCATAAAAAACATTTCCCGGTTCCAGCCTTTCATGGGAATGACGGCAAGATCGCATCCGATGCCGAAATCATTGTTAAATAAAAGAGAAAGTTCTCCGATGGTCAATCCGTGACGCATGGGAATAGGGTATCTTCCGACAAATGAAGCGCAATCGACTGATAAGAGATTCCCTTCTGTCATGTTGCCGCTTATAGGATTCGGACGATCAAGTACCACCACTTTTTTACCGAATTTTTTTGCAGCTTCCATGCAATATGACATGGTATAGATAAAGGTGTAAACACGTGTCCCGACGTCCTGTAGGTCGATAATAAGAATGTCTATGGGGTCCAGCATGCTTTTATCAGGGATGCGCGTTTTACCGTAAAGACTAAAGACAGGAATGTCCAATGCAGCGTGAATCGTATGCTTCGACTCGATCATATTGTCCTGTTTTTCCGAAAAGAAGCCATGTTGCGGAGAGTATAACGCCTTGAGATATCCCGGAAATCGGTCATCGATCAATTCACCGGCATGACGAAAATCTCCGTCAACCGAAGCGGGGTTGCATAAAAGGCCGATTCGGTTCCCAAAGATCCATTTGGGCGGGGATGACAAAAAACTTTCAAGACCTGTTTGAACTCGCGGCATATTCGGATGTATGAGCCCTCGGCGTAGTTTAAGGCCTTTGAAAAAAATTTATTCAAAGGTCTCGAATCTAAAAATTGCTGCAGGATCAGCTTTTTTACGAAATCATCAAAATTTATTTATGTCAAGTCGAATCTATAACCCGAATCGAGCCAAAGCTCTATTCGAATACAAATGCGAAAATCTATTGATTTTATATGTGAATCTGGTATACAGGTAATGCCATTGCAACAGACAATTGTAAGCAATAATTGGAAAGTAATGGCCTTTTTTACGAATAGCGCGGCCTCTAACGAAGAAATGACAAAGCGAGATCAAATGGAGAAAAAGCCGAGAAAAAGCAAAAAGAAGAACAGGGAACCTTATTCGGAATCCAAAAAGGCAGAAGAAATTTATCATTCTCTTCTTCGGTCCAGTGCCGACGCCATTGTTACCTATGATTCGGAGGGGAAGATCGAATACGTGAGCCCGGCCTTTACCCGGATTTTTGGATGGACAACCGATGAAATAAAAGGCCGGCAGATACCGTTTGTCCATGACTGCGAAAAACAATCCGCTATGGGCGATTTTGAGGATCTTGGAGATTGCCCAACGCCCTGCTATGATTATGAAACAAAATGTCGCTCTAAAGACGGTTGTTTGGTCGATGTGAGTGTGAGCGCCTCCCAATATGATGGTTATGAAGGAAAATCAACCGGAACGCTATTTATTCTTCGTGACATTTCCGAGAAAAAAAGGATTGAGGCACAGTTACATTATATCGAAAGGATGGAAGCGATCGGGACGCTTGCCGGCGGTATTGCCCATGATTTTAACAATCTGATGATGGGAATGCTCGGGAATATTTCTCTGATCCTGTATGATATCGGCCCTGATGATCCCAATTATGATCGACTTAAAACCGTTGAAAGTTTGATTCAAAGCGGATCCGAACTCACCAGCCAGCTTCTGGGATACGCAAGAAAGGGAAAATATGAGCTTAAACCCGTCAAACTAAACAACATCATTCTTGAAAGCTCCGCTACATTCGGCAGAGCGAGAAAAGAGATTGTCATCCACAAGGATCTCGCCGAAGATTTGCGCCTTATCCAGGCAGATGCATCTCAACTTGAACAGGTCTTTATGAATCTTTTTGTCAATGCCGCCGAGGCCATGCCCAAAGGGGGAGATTTGTTTCTTCAAACCCGGAATGCCACCCACCGAGACATGAAAAACAAACCCTATCAGCCCATACCCGGCAAATATGTAAAGTTCCGGATTAAAGATAATGGCACGGGAATGGGAAAAAAAACCATGGCGCGTATTTTTGAACCGTTTTTCACGACAAAGGAAATGGGCCGGGGTTCAGGTCTTGGGCTGGCATCGGCATATGGCATTGTCAAAGGACACGGCGGATATATTGATGTTGACTCCGAGAAAGGAAACGGCTCGGTTTTTAATATATATCTTCCGGTATGTGAAGCGCAGACCCGGAAAGATTCAGAAGTTTCCGAAGCCGTTGAAAAAGGAAACGAAACCATTTTGCTGGTGGATGATGAAGCGGTGATCCTTGAAGTTGGGAGCCAGTTGTTGGAAAAACTTGGATATACCGTGATTAAAGCGAAAAATGGCGAAGAAGCGATCCAAAAGTATCAGGAGAATCAGCAAAAGATCGATATGATTATTTTGGATATGATTATGCCCGATATGGGTGGGAGTGAGGTCTATGAAAAAATAAAAAAAATCGATTCTGAAATCAAGGTTCTTCTTTCGAGCGGTTACAGTATTAACGAGCAGGCCATGGAAATATTGAATAAAGGCTGTAACGGCTTTATTCAAAAGCCGTTTAGTCTGAAAGATCTTTCAAAGAAAATCAGAGAAGTTTTATAAAAAGCCTCGAAACAAAGAGCGAAAAGCCCTTAAGAAGGTGGTTGACTTTCTACAAGGGTTATGATTCATTTCCTTAAACCATCAATCGTGACGATTTGCCAAAGTTCGATTCGGAACACTCTGTTTCAGTGAACTGGTTTGGAGCGATAAACTTATGAAAACATATATAAAAATCTTGATCATTGTCGGAATATATCTTTTTTTATCTGCTGCGGTGTGGGCTGAAACAAAGCATTATATCAATGACAGCATGACAATAACCATGCGGACGGGACCTGGGACGGATCGAAAAATAATTGCCCTGCTCGGTGTCGGGCAAGAGGTGGAAATTTTGCAGACGGAAAATGAATGGACCATGGTGCGATTGCCAAACGGCAAGGAAGGCTGGGTGATCAGCCGCTTTATTACCGATCAAACGCCGAATGACATTCAACTCAACGTGTTGCAGAACAAATTCAACGAGCTTCAGACCAAGTCCGCATCACTGATAGAAGAAAACAAGACCCTGAATGCCGATAATAAAAAGCTCAGCGCCGATCTCAAGGCCACTGAAACAAAGCTGAAGAGCCTGAGCAGCACTTATGAAACGCTCAAAAAAGACTCTAAACACTTTCTCGAGCTTCAAGAAAAATATAAAGCGTCAACGACGAAACTTTCCGAGCAGACCCAAAAAGCCCAGAAATATGAAGACGAGTTAACCAAATTACTTTGGAATAAAAATATTAAGTGGTTTTTAAGCGGCGCCGGCGTGCTCGTTCTTGGATTTATCATCGGTTTCAGTACAAAACGCCAGCGGCGGCATTCATCTTTGCTCTAACATTTCAATATACCATGGCTCCATCATTCTTCTTGTGCTATTCAACCGGTAAGCATTCTTGAAATCAAAGGGTCAGTATAAGCACTATTGACAAAAAAAAGCCGATCCATAAACATCATTCTTAAACGGTTGTTTAAGTGGTATCTGCCGGTCATTGCTCTTATCTTCGGCATGATGCTGGCATATTGCTGGTATCTTTCCATCCGGATAGATAAGAGATTTTCAGGGCGGCGATGGAGCATACCTTCCAAAGTTTATTCCGACACCACCATATTGTATCCCGGGCAAAAGATAAATCGCGTTCTTTTTAACGAAAAACTTCGGAATTTGGGGTATCGGAAAGTCACTCACACGCTCGAAGAAAAGGGTGAGCTTCGGATATCGACGTCATTGATGGAGATTTATCTTCATGATTTTAAGGTTCCGTCGAGATACAAAGAGGGCGTTCCTGTAAAAATCAGGTTTGATAAGAATCGAATAACCTCGATTGTCAATTTAAATACCGGCCAACCAATGTCGATTTTGGAACTCGAGCCCGAAGAGGTTATGCTCTTTTTCGGGCCGAAGCGGGAGCGGCGGCGGCTCGTATCCATCGATCAAGTCCCTATGAACGTTATTCATGCGGTTTTGGCCGCGGAAGACCACCGGTTTTACGAACATAAGGGACTGGATCCAAGGGGCATATTAAGGGCAATCTATACGGATCTCCGACATGGTTCCTTTAAACAGGGAGGATCCACCATTACACAGCAGTTGGCCAAAAACTATTTTCTGACCCCCAAAAGAACCCTGATTCGCAAACTAAAAGAATTGTTCATGTCTCTCACCATGGAGAGGATGTATAACAAGAATGAAATTCTTGAAATTTATCTCAATGAGATCTACATGGGACAGAACGGATCAGAAGCCATAAACGGCATCGGGGAAGCATCCATTTTCTATTTCGGAAAACCGGTGGAAGAGCTTTCCTTGGCTGAAGCGGCAACATTGGGCGGTCTTATCAGAGCGCCCAACCATTATTCTCCTTATGTTGATAAAAACCGGTGCAGGGAACGGAGAAATGTGGTGTTGAACGCCATGTACAAGCAGGGGTGGATTTCGGATGAAGAACTAAAAACAACGCTGCCGCTGCCGGTGAAAACGGTCGGTTATGACGCTTACCGCAAAAAGGCGCCTTATTTTATGGATTACCTGTCCGATCAGCTTACGGCACTCTATTCGCCTCAAGATTTGTCCAGCCTCGGTTTGAAGATATATACGACCCTGGATACCCAGGTTCAAACTGCGGCTGAAAGCGCTCTGAAAAAAGGCTTGGAGACCCTTGAAGAATCAAACCCTGCGCTATCTCGAACAGACCCGCAAAAGAAATTGCAGGGTGCGATCATCGTGATGCAGCCCAAAACCGGCTATGTTCTGGCCATGGTGGGGGGCCGCAACTACAGCGTCAGCCAGTTCAACCGAATTACCCAGGCACGCCGGCAGCCCGGAAGCGCATTCAAGCCGTTTGTATATTTGAGCGGACTGGATCAATTTACCCCGGCCTCCATATTGTCTAATAAACCGGTAACCTATGAATTTGACGGAAAGGAGTGGACGCCTAAAAACTATACCCCGATGGCGGAAAAATGTGTGACGGTCAGGGATGCATTGGCAAAATCCATCAACTTGGCCACCGTTGATTTGGCGATGCAGGTGGGCATAGATCATATCGTAAAAACGGCCAGATCGCTGGGATTTTCGACCCCGATGAAACCTTATCCTTCCATCGCCCTGGGATCTTTTGAGGTGATTCCGTTAGAACTCGCACGCGCTTATTGCCCTTTTGCCGCTGACGGAGTGCTGCCTTTTCCGTTGGCGCTGAAGTCGGTTCTGGATGAGAACGGCAACATTCTGGAGCAAAGACATATGATCATCAAGGAAGTAATGACGCCGGGCAAAGCCTTTCTCATGAGTTCATTGTTGCAGAGCGTTGTAGAGAAAGGAACCGCAAGTTCATTAAGGGAATTGGGAATTGCGTACCCGGTTGCAGCCAAAACCGGAACCACCAATGATTATAGAGACGCCTGGTTTGTGGGGTATACGCCGGATATATTGGCTTTGATATGGGTAGGGTTTGATGACGGCGCCCCGATCTATGCAACGGGTTCAAAAGCCGCATTGCCCATTTGGGCCGATCTCATGAACGCGTTGCCCCAATATGTGTCAGGAGGGTGGTTTCGGATGCCGCAAGGGGTGGTTCGGGGGATGATCTGTTCGGAAAACAGACAAACGGCTGCGAAAGACAAATGTCCTCATCCCATGGAAGAATATTTTCTGGCCGATCATATCCCTGAGGGATACTGTCCCATCTACGGACACGCAAATTCCTTCGAAAGGATCATCAATGGGATCAAAGGCTTTTTTAATACATTTTAAAGCGGTTATTGCAACCTTGGTATTTGGATCTCTACTGATACTTTTAGGCTGTGCCCCTTCTGTCGTCAAATCTGCGCCCTCAACATCTTGGAAAACTTCTCAAGATGCCGGCGGAGGACAGAAGAACATTGAAAAACAACGGATGAGCCCCCGTGCCCTTGCGGCTTTACAATTAACCGAGCAAGGACGGATGTTTATAGAAAACAATCAACCCGATGATGCCATCGGAATTCTGGAGCGAGCGCTAAACCTTAATCCTGACAACGGCCGGAATTACTATTATCTTGCCGAAGCCTGGTTGATGAAAGGCAATTTCGGCCAGGCTGCCCAATTCAATCGCCTGGCCCAAATCTACCTTAAAGACGACAATGAATGGTTGCAACGGGTTAACCTTCAAAAAGAACGGATCGCGGAGAAAGTGCGCTGACCCGAACCGTTCAATCGTTGACATTTTTTGCCGGTTATGATCTTTTGGCCGCGTCGAGAATAAACCGGATATCGATTTCTGAAACAATGACCGTTTATCGTTTAGGCTCGGGGGCGCAAGTCTCTGTACTTGAACCATTTATCCAGTCAGCAAGGAGTTGGACGATGAAAATTTTGCGAAAAAAGGCGAAACCTGTGAGCGTATTGATGACCTTGTTACTAATCATGCTGACTGTCCCATATCAGTCTGTTTTTGCAGAAACAATTGGGACAGAGCAGGTGATAAACCGGGTTGGGGGACAAAAAGCCCGAAATTATCTGAATCAAATCCTGGTTCGTAAAGACGTTCAATCTGCGCTTAAATCCAACGGCATCGAGCCCATGGAGGCAAAGGCGCGTATCGACAGCCTCTCCGATGCCGAGGTTCAAAAGCTTTATAGCCACTTCAAAAATCTTCCGGCAGGCGGCGGCGATTTCGGCATCATCGTCGGAGCCCTTCTTGTTGTATTTATCGTTTTGTTGGTGACGGATATTTTGGGATATACGAATGTTTTCACTTTTGTGAAACATCGAAGTTAATGGCTGAATTGACATAAAGCCGGATTTATAATATGATATTCTCACTTTCACGCCCGATAATATCACCGAAAGTATTCAATGTCCGTTCTGTTGCACTGGTGGTGTTTATACTTTAGGGCGTCGTACTTGAGTTGTTCAACCAACTAGAAGCCGTCTCAAAATAATCTTTTGGCCCAATCTGCCAGAGGCGGACAAGCCTCGGCGTTGGAACCTCGTTTTAAGTCCTCGACATACTTGAGTATGCCTGCGGGTTAAAACTCGGCTCCGCTTTGATTTTGAACCAAAATCTTTATTTTGAGATGCCTTCTAATATTGTTCCCAAAAGGGAGGATTTCATGCTCAAGAAATACAAGAAGGTAAATCCCGAGCCACAAGTCGCCGCAGCCCCGGTTGCTTCGGCAGCTAAAATCGACAGGACGATTATCGGAGATCAGATTTTTATAGAAGGCATTATCCGGGGCAAGGAAGATCTCTTGATCGAGGGGTCGGTCAAAGGCAGCATTGAAATGAAAGCCAACCACTTGACGGTTGGCTCAAAAGGCCAGGTTGACGCTGAAGTCAATGCTGCGAATGTCACCATCGGTGGAAAATTGGTGGGAAACGTCAATGCCACAGGCAAGGTAGAAATTACTAAAGCAGCGGATTTCAATGGAGAAATCAAGGCAAAGAGCATCTCCGTTGAGGATGGTGCCTATCTCAAAGCGGTCATCGAGCTGGAGCGCGAACCCATAAAAAAATTCGCGCAACCGGAAAAGCCGCCGGAAAAACCTGGAGAAAAAGCACCTTCCGTACCGGCCAAGGAATCTTCGATGCTCGCGGGCATGGACAACAAAAGGGTTTGATCGGTGGCTGCTTCCGTTGCAGATCAGGGCCGAAAAGATCATTTAACGGGTCCCGGGTATGAGGCGTATACCAGCAATGCCTTGAAACTTTTCGCGGAACATCTTGAGCGAAACCCGCAAGGCAAATTGTTGGATATTGGGCCGGTATGCCAGGAGAACATCCGGTTTTTCGCCCGCAGAGTGAAAAAACACCATGTGTGTGATATGTTCATCCGACTGGACAGACGCCTGCGAAAGGGCGAGCCTGTTCGCCAAATCTGGCAGGAACTCGAGTATCCCCCTGATAGCTTCCATGGGATCTTGGTATGGGAGTTGGCGGACCGCCTGAATGATGAAGATGTTCACCGGTTGGTAAAGGTGTGTCACTCCATATTAGTGCCCGGGGGAATGGCGGTGATCATGGTTATGGGTGATCAGATCTCATCCACTGAAACAAGATCCTTTGTTATCGGGCAAGATTATCGCGTTCAATTACGTCCGCAACCCCATTTAAACCTGCCGCTGCGCGGTCGCCAAAACAGAGATGTGTTGTCCATGATGTCGCCGTTTATTCCGGCCAAATCATTTATATGCCGGCCGGGTTTTATGGAATTCCTTTTTCAGAGAGTCTAGCGTAAGTGTTCAGTGTTCAGGGTTCAGGGTTCAGCGCTCAGGATAGTAATCCTGCCTATTTACAGCTCTTCTACGCTTTGGTTTCGGCTATTGTTTTGCTCACAGAATATGGTAGTAGAATCGCCCTTTCTGAACGCTGAACACCGAACTTCCAGCCTATTTTGCCCTATGCTTTATCACATACGCGATTTTAACCTTGTCTTTTGATCCGGATGCAATATTCAAGGATGCGGGAGTCAGGGCAAGGTTCGCAAATATTGTTCCGCTTTCTTTCAAGTTTTCCAGGTGGACCTTTTCCGTGTAGATCGTCGAAAGCGTTTGCAAAATTCTTTTTCCTCCGACAATCTCAACGTTTTCAGGGTCAATGTTTACCGCCGAAAGAATTAAACCTGCCGGCAATTCTCCAACCCAGTCAACCTGCACGGGAAGTTCTTTTTTAATGGTTTCGTCAAGGGTAACTTCTATGACGGACGGCACGACTTTTCTTATAAATATGCCGGGCGGCAGGGTAATATTGTCCTGGGTGATGGAAAAAATATTCCGGCCCATAACGGCATGCCCGAGATCCAGTTTTACCTGAACCTGTTCGGGCTGAATCGATTTTATCAGAGCCCCGGATCCTGCCAGATGAAGGCGGACGGTGTTTACGGATGCTTCCACGATTCGAAAGCCCGGTTTACGATTCGTATATTCCACGGGGATTTCGAGGGTGATCAGGGTATCCAATCCTTTTGAAAAGCTAAACCACATGCCCGTGATAAAGAAAAATGAAACCACTGCCGCAATGCCCATCTTAAGTTTTTCTTGCTGCCGATAACCGCTTTCTACTTCATGCAGCCCCATGTGTTCTTTCAAAATTTCTGTCAAAGACGCACTGCCGTGGATATTGATGATGTTGGAATTTTTAGCCACCATCACATTTCCGGTTTCCTCGGATACGACAATAACCAGAGCGTCCGTCATCTCGGCCAGTCCGAGCGCCGCCCTGTGCCGGGTGCCGTACCGAGACGGTAAATCGCTTTTGAATGACAAGGGTAGGATAACGCCGACCTTGGCAATCCGATCTCCTTCAATAATGACAGCGCCGTCATGGACCGGGTTGTCGCTCCAGAAAATACTGGTGATCATCTCCTTGGAAATCAGCCCCTGCACGGGGATGCCGCCTTTGAGGACATCGTCCAAATTTTCTTTTGCCGGAAGGACAATCAAGGCGCCGATGCGTCGTCTGGACAGTGTCTTTACACTCTCCGCAATAGTTTGTATCGTTGTCGGATCGCTTTTTTGAGGAAATCCAAAAAGTATGGCTTTCAGATTTTTCGCCTGAAGAACACTCCGAATTTCATTCCGAAATACGATGATGATAATCAGCGCGAGGAGAGCAGTAATACCTTGCATGACCCAACTGGTCAAAATAAGACCAAAATAAACGGAGATCCGCTGAAAAATCCAGAGGAAAGCGATTCCGGTAAGCACCCTGAAAACATAGGTTCCTCTGAACAGCACGTAGAGGCGAAACAGAATGTAACTGTTTAACAGGATGTCGATGACATCCTGCCAACGCATATAATGAATAAAAGACATGAAAATATTCCAGATCCGTCAATCGGTGATGCTGAATCTCAAGATATATAACAGCTTTCCATTTTGGTCGGAAATCTCAACCCGCCACGGGCCTTTGTCGGTCTCTCGAAGTTGGATCGTGCTGAAGGTCGCCCAACGAGGCGGTTGAAGGTATAATCGTTTATTGGTACTTGGACTATCTCTGTGAAACCACTTATGGTAAATGAACGTTTTTTCAGGAACCGGATCAAATGAGGTGTAACAGCAGACTTTCCCGATCTTAATGGAAAAAACAACGGCCGGATTATGGGGGGCAAAATCCTTGATATCTTCGCACATGACCGCACGATCCAGAGTCAATTTTTTTTTGGTGACGCCTGACGTCGGATGTCGAGGGTTTTGTGCAAACAACAATTGCGGAAAAAACAGATTTAAACATAAAATTACAATCAGGATATATTTAAGTCTCATGGTTTTCAATTGAATGGCTCCGGATTTTTGCCGCCGGTTTTACCATGCCCGAGGCGATTGATTGTCAAAAAAGTAAACGATTACGTGTTCTTAAAACCTGTCATTGATTCATTAACGTATTTGAACAAGCTAAATGATGATAATATTTAAGAAGCTATGTTTGCAAGTAAAAACGTCGTTCATATTTCAAGGGGTTCGCTGATATAAACATATAACAAAAAACAATCTGTTGAAATAGACGTTCATAAGTTTTATTGTTGTTCTCAATACGGAGAATGGTGCATGTCCTTTTTAAGGAATAAAAAAACCAAAAATTTTCGGCATCTCTTTCGATCGTCGTTTTGATTCTGATTGCCGGTTCAAAACACGATCTTACTTCAAATGCTGAGCTTGAGATCGTCCGTCAAAAAATTATTACAAAAATCACAAAAGGAGAGATATGAACCGAGCCATAAAATGGGGATTGATCATCAGTGGAAGCCTGGTTGTCCTGCTCATTGCAGCCCTGGTCTTGCTGCCGAAATTCGTGGATGTTCGCCGGTATAAACCGCTGATCGAGGCGCAGGTGACCAAGGCGACCGGGAGACCCTTCAGTGTGGGGGACGATCTGCACATTTTTCTGTTTCCTTATGCCGGGATTTCGTTTTCCGATCTTCACCTTGGAAATCCGCCGGGTTTTGAGGAAAAGGACTTTGTTTTCGTAAAATCTTTTGTTGTTAGGGTTAAACTTTTCCCTCTTCTTTTTAGAGATGTTCAGGTCAAACGGTTTATACTAAATGGGGCTCGAATTGTCTTGGAAACCAACAAGGACGGTCGGGTCAACTGGACATTCAACCCAAAAACCGGTCCTGAGACTTCTGCTAAAACTTCTCCAAACTTAAACATCCCCAAGCAGAATGAGTCCGGCAAATGGGTCGATCTGAAGGCATTTACCTTGGGTGAATTAGCGGTGAAGGATGGGTCTGTTGTTTGGATGGATGATCGGAAGAAATTACGCAGGGAAATCTCTGACATGACGCTTTTGCTTCAAAATGTTTCTCTGGAACGCCCGATCGGCCTTGCCTTCTCCGCCAAGCTGGATGGACAGCCGTTATCCGTTGACGGTGATGTCGGTCCCATCGGGAAAATGCCCGGCAAGGGAATGATTCCGCTGGATCTTTCCGTCAGGGTCCTTGAGCAAATGGATGTGAATATAAAAGGGCATGTCACAGATCCGGCCACCCGTCCCAAATTTGACATGGATGTTAAAATATCACCGTTTTCACCGCGAAAACTGATGGCTGCAATGGGAAAGCGCTTTCCCGTATCGACAACCGATCCCGAGGCGCTCGGCCGCATGGCCCTCAAGGGCGAGGTTAAAGGGGATATGAAAAACATATCGATTTCAAAGGGCGTATTGGACTTGGATGAGTCTAAGGCGAAATTCATGATACAGGCAGATCATTCCGATCATCCCCGAGTGACGTTCAATTTGGCTGTTGATCAAATCGATATGGATCGATATTTGCCCGCGCAAGGCCCAAAAAAAGCCGTCCAAAAAACAACCGGGTCCGGGGCGCCGAATGCTAAAAAATCCGGACCAATAAACGCTAAAACCAAGACCGATTATTCTCTCTTGCGCCGGCTGGCATTGAACGGGACCGTTCGCATCGAAAAACTTAAAATCAAGAATGCCAAAATCGAGAATGTATATTTAAAGGTGACCGGAGAAAAAGGCCTTTTTAATTTGCGGCCGGTTACCTTGGAACTGTATCAGGGCAAAATGTCCGGCAACGGTATGTTCAGCGTCCAACAGGATGTGCCGAAAACCGATATTCAATTGGAATTAAACGGCGTCAAGGCAGGTCCCCTTCTCGTAGATGTATTAAAAAAAGATTTTCTGGAAGGGGTTTTAAAGGCAAAAATCCATCTCGGCATGAAGGGAGATGATCCCGGTGTTATCAAAAAGACATTAACCGGCAATGGGGATCTTTTGTTTAAAAACGGTGCGATCAAAGGCATCAATTTAGAAGCAATGATTCAAAATGTCAAAACCGCATTCGGGTTGGCTGAAAAAGGAGAAAATGCACCACGAACCGACTTTTCCGAACTTCATATCCCTTTTTCAGTTCAAAACGGGGTCTTTCGCACCAGCGACACCACTCTCTTATCCCCTTTGATTCGATTAAAGACATCAGGCGTCGCCGATTTGATAAACGAACGGCTTGATTTCAGATTGGAACCCAAAGTCGTCGCCACTCTCAAAGGCCAGGGAGATGCCGAAAATCGATCGGGTATCATGGTTCCGGTGTTGGTTTCCGGCACTTTTTCTTCTCCCGAATTCCGACCGGATCTCCAAGGGATGTTGAAGCAGGAAATTGAAAAAAGACTTCCGGATTTGCAAAAACAATTTAAGGGCAACGAATCCTCCAAAGATGGATCTCAAACAATGGAGGACCAGGTCAAGGGGATTCTCAAGCTGTTCGGCAAATGAGAATTGGCACAGATATTGCTTTTAACATAAATCAAATGGAATCAAGCAATAGCTTTTTGATTCCCACCTCCTTTTGACCCTGCCGGGTTGTCGCTCCCGGCAGGGTTTTTCAGTTGGGATGCCGGAGAAAGGGAGCCTGTTTCTTTATTCGCCTTCGTATCCTGCATGCTTATCGGAGTGGCGCACTGTTCCCGTTTCACCAGGGGGACGAGTCTCATCATTCTCTCGATTCAGCCGGGTACGGTCCCGCCGTCAATTTTTTAAGCATGTCTGTCAAAGAGTTGCCGGATTATATCTTTAAATTTTCTTCAGATAATCCTCGAAATCATAAAAACCAGACCGGGAAAGCCGAACTGAAAATTATCGAGATGTTCAATCACAATCTCCAGCTAAAAAGATGGAAAGGAATTATATCCATTAATGGGAAGCCCTATATGTCCAAGTTCAGCGCAAGGCGCATGCAACCATCATAACTGAACGGCCGAACA
>CAZQAF010000026.1:38394-40696 GCA_964591175.1 uncultured Desulfobacteraceae bacterium
GAACACCGAACACTTAATGAAACCGTCTTCCGGCGATTTAATTGTCATTGATCAGTGAAATTTCCACGCGACGGTTGGACTGCCGGTGTTCCGGAGTGAGATTGTCAAAAAGGGGGTGGTATTCGGAGAATCCCTGGATGGACACCCGTTTTCGAGAGACGCCGTTTTCAATGAGCGCTGTCGCGACATGGATGGCGCGGGCTGCGGACAATTCAAGGTTCGATGGGAATTTTTCCGTATGAATGGGCGTATTGTCCGTATGACCGGAAACCACAACCTGATATTCCTTCTTTGCAGCGATAAATTCTGCAATCCTTTTAAAGATCGACCGATATGCTTCAAGCAGGGTGGCTTCCCCTTCGGGAAATGTAATGCGTTCACCCAGAACCAGGACAATGCGGTTTGGTTCTTTTCGAATTGAAAACATATCCTTGTCATTTTTATTCACGACGTTGAGAACATCGGTGCGGAGCCGATCAATGGCGGCGTCCATCATCATGTTTTTGTTCAATTGACGTGAGGATGGTTCGGGAATCCTGTCTGATTGGACGGAAGACAAATTTTTCACGGATTTTGGTAAGGGTTGCGGCGTGTTGAAGTGTGATGCCGGTTGGTCCTTATCCGCCTCCTTCACGGCAAAGGAGTTTTTTTTGATAGACATCGAGTGCAAAAAGAGAAAAAATACCAGAAGAAGGGTCATGAGATCGACCATGCTCCAGAGGGGTGTCTCCTCCTCAACGGTTTTTCGGGCCAGCATCTTTTGCAGATGGATTCTTTTGTGTTCGGATGCGTCGAGCCGGCTTTGGAGTTCTTTTGCGCTGTGTCTATGCATTCTGTCTTTTCGTGGTCAGTTTTTCCAAAGGATTCGAAGGAACCCGCCATCTGGAATGTGTTCGCGGTTCAAACAAATCGTTTTGCGGGCTTTGACAATTTTCCACATAAGATTGAAGATGATAAGCGATGGCTCTGGAGTTTTTGTCATTTGAAATATCCAACACACCCTCTAAGATCACATAACAAAGGGTAGATTCTGTTTTAAGATGCTCGGAGAGTTTTTTATGAAGGGGGAGAAAAAGAAAATTGGCAATCAACAAACCGTACAGCGTCGTAAGTAGTGCGACAGCCATGCCTTGTCCCATACCTGCAGGAGATTCAAGATGATTCAAGACGTTCATCAAGCCAATAATGGTGCCTAAAAATCCAATGACCGGTGCAAGTTTTTGCTGGGTGCTGAGGATGTTGACCAGAGATTCCTTTCGGGAAAAATAAATTTCGTATTCTTTTTCCATAATTTGGTGAATGTCATACGCGTCATATCCGTCGACGATCAGATCGATTCCTTTACGCAGAAAAAAATTCTTTATACCGCGTGCTTCCTTTTCCAGCGCCATGTGCCCATAAAGCCTGTTAATCCGGGACAACTTCGCGATATCTTTGATCAGCTTCCGGTAATCAGTGTCACGGCCGCGAAAAACCACCTTCAGGGTGTTGAGCAGTTCACGGTACCTTTTCATGGGAAACGATAAAAAGCCGATGACAAGGGTACCCCCCAACACCAGAAAGCCGCTTTTGATATTCAACACAATGGATGTTTTGCCGATCAGACTTGTCGACAACCCCATAAATAGAAGTATGCCTGCTACTGGAATCATTTTTCGAATCATTTCTACCTCTTTATGTTTTGGCTTTTCGTTTGATTATGCACAATGCCATTGCAGCTTGCGTGCCACATGAATCGACTCGAAGAAATTAAAAAGATCATTTGGGGAAGACTGGCATTATGGAACGATGGAATGTCGGGTTTTTTGAAAGGAAATTATTTTTCCATTAATCCATTAATCCATTATTCCAGTAGGTTTTCGATAAATTGTAAAAGTCAAGATCGTCCGGATTTGTCATTCCATAGATAGCTGGAACATTGGTGAAAAGGTGTTGTGATTGGAGGGATCGATGGGTAATGTAAAAAGGCCATGGATGGAAAAAAGCGCCGGTTTAAGGGAAAAAAATTCCAATTTTTAAACGATTAGCGGCAAGTTTTTCTTCAAAATAACCGAATCGATGGGTGAAGTAAAGGCGTTTGCACCTCTTTACTATTCAAGTATTATGCAAGCATCTTGAAGCCACAAACCTTGCCATATAGAGCCGTATCCGATATTGTTCGAGTAACATTTCGTTTTTGCACGTCTAAATGCGCAATTCATATTTTTTTTAAAAAACAAATAATTAGATTGATTTCTTCTAAACAAGGATTATTATATGTCTAATCAATTAAGTCCCGTTTAACCTGCGGGACGGTTTCTCT
>CAZQAF010000027.1:0-40369 GCA_964591175.1 uncultured Desulfobacteraceae bacterium
TTATATTCAAAAAACCGTGTTGGGTCCTGTGTTCTAAAACGAACATACCGGCGAGGGGTCGGAGGTCGGCTTGTTGGGCAAAGCTGAAAGCGAAGACCAAAGGTCGGAAATCGGGGATTAAAAATCAGGGGAAAGGGCATAGAAGTCAAAGGCAAAAGGCAGATTATGAATGCCCCGCGCGTTGTTTTTCCATCCGGGACAAAAAAAGATACAACAGCACGCCGCCGACAATCATCAGGCTGCATAGGATCTGCCCCATGGAAAACGATAAAAAAACAGCACCGAGTGGATGGCCCGGCCGGATGAACTGAGGGTCCGGCTGGCGATAATATTCAATAAAGAACCTGAACAGGCCATAGCCGATGAGATAAAAGGAGAGCATGGCGCCTTTGGGTTTTCGAACTTTTCGCAGGTTCCACAAAATGACAAATAAAACAATTCCTTCAAAGAACGCTTCGAAAAGCTGTGACGGGTATCTGAGGCTCGGCCCGGGCGCTGTTGGAAAATACATTCCGATGGCGTCGGTCGTGATCCGGCCGTATAATTCCCCGTTAATAAAGTTCCCGATGCGTCCGAAGGTATATCCGAGGGGAATAATGGGTGCGAATAAATCAGAGACATCCCAAAAGCTGGAATCGGACTTCCGCGTAAAGTACCAGATTGAAAGCAGAACTCCGATCAATCCCCCGTGAAAAGACATTCCAGAAATACCGGTAAAGGTAATGCCGTTTGAAAAGTTAAAGGGCAGAAATATTTCCAGAGGGTGCTTAAGGTAATATCCGAAATTATAGAAGATAACATATCCCAAACGCCCGCCGACAATAACGCCGATCATCATATAGACCATCAGGTTCTGAATCTCATCGACAGATAGATGGAATTGTTTTTCGCGCCTTATACGGTAGACCGCCATCGCGTATACGACGGCAAACGCCACGAGATACATGAGTCCGTAATAATGAAGGCTGAACCCCCCGATCTTAAAAAAAACAGGGTTCATTTTTTCGGGCAAATGCTGCCACCAGATCAAAAAATTGCTCATTTATTTAGTTATCTTTACCACCAAAAAACCTCTATTCAGTCGTCGAACAAACAGATTGATGGTTTTTCCCTCCGGAACATCGTTGATTTCTTTTTCAAAGTCGCCCACCGAAGATATATTTCGGTGATTAATTTCCAGGATAACATCATGGATCTGCAATCCGGCTTCCGCCGCTTTGCTTTCAGCGTCCACACCTGTCACCATAACGCCTTTGGTGTCTTTTAAATTAAACTGGCTTGCGGTTTCAGGCGTAATGTCTGCAACATGAATTCCGAGCTGTTGTTTATTTTCTTTAGGGGTGTTATTAGCGGAGATTTTGGTCTCCTCTCTTTTGGCGATTTTAACGTTTAACGTTTTGGACTTGCCGTTCCGAATGACGTCGATTTTCGCCGTATCGCCGACAGGGACATCGGCGATGATGCCGGTGAGTTTCCGTGCGCTGTCGATAGCCTTGCCGTTGACCGATACGATGATATCTTTGGGCTTAATCCCTGCTGAGTCCGCAGGATCGCCCGGAAAGACTTCTGTCACCAGGACCCCTTTTTTGTTTTTTATGCCGTAGTATTCCGCGACTTCATCGCTGATGTCCTGGATACCCACGCCAAGCCAGCCGCGGGTAACTTCTCCACTGGTTTTGAGCTGACCGATAATGTTTTTGGCAAGATTTACGGGAATGGCAAATCCGATTCCTTGGCCGCCGGCAACAATGGCCGTATTGATGCCGATCACTTTTCCTTTCATATTCAAAAGCGGACCGCCGCTGTTTCCCGGATTGATGGATGCGTCGGTCTGAATAAAATCATCATAGGGACCCGATCCGATAACGCGACCCTTGGCGCTGACGATGCCAGCCGTGACAGTATGTTCGAGACCGAATGGATTTCCAATGGCCACCACCCATTGACCGACTTTCAGGGTATCGGAATCTCCGAATTCCAAAACCGGAAGTTTGTGATGGGGTTCTATTTTGATCAGGGCCAGATCCGTATTTTTATCGCGGCCGACAATCTTGGCATCGAACTCTTTTTCGTTATTTAATATGACCACAATTTCATCGGCATTTTCGATGACGTGATTGTTGGTGACGATGTATCCGTCTTTACCGATAATAAACCCCGAACCCAGACTTCTTTGTTTGAAATTCCGATTCTGATGGTCATCGAAAAAACGGTCGAAAAAGTCCCGCATGTGATCGTCGTCGCCAAAGGGATTTTTTTGAAAATGGCGAAATACCTGGCCGCCGCCCTTGACGGTCTTGACGGTTCTGATGTTGACTACGGCCCGGCTGGCTGTTTCGGCCAGGTCTGAGAAGCTTTCAGGGGGTGAAAACATCGTCTCGGGTGTTGCCGCCATACCGGGGGCCGGATGAACACCGCCGAAGCCGATGATGAACAGCGCAAAGAGCACGGCTAAAAAAACGATTTTTCTTTTTTGAAATAATGACTTGTTTAAAAAAGAATTCATTGATGGACTCCTTTTATTTTTCCGGTTATATAAAATAGCAATTGAAACTGCAACGGACTATTTTCGGGAACGGGATAACCTGATTTTTACGGAATTTGCATGGGCATCCAGACCCTCGATTTCAGCAAGGCGGATGACATCCCCGGCCTCGCGTTCAAAGGCGGTCCTGGAATAACGTATCAGGCTGGTTTTTTTGATAAAAGCATCCACCGAAAGCGCGGAAGAAAATCGTGCTGTGCCGGCCGTCGGAAGAACGTGGTTTGGCCCTGCGATGTAATCTCCTATGGGCTCCGGCGTATAATCTCCCAAAAATACGGCGCCGGCATTGCGTATTTGTCCTGCCACGGCAAAAGGATCTTCGATCTGAAGCTCAAGATGCTCGGGTGCAATTTGATTTGCAAGTTCAACAGCCGTATCGAGGTCTGATACAATCATAATGGCCCCGAACCCGGAAAGTGATTTTCGGGCGATCTCCCGGCGTGACAGGTTCTTCAGCTGTTCATTTACGGCGGCGTCCACCGCCTTAGCGATATCCGCGGAATCCGTGACCAGGATCGAAGATGCCAAGGGGTCATGTTCTGCCTGTGAAAGAAGGTCTGCTGCAATAAAATCCGGTTTTGCCGTGCGGTCCGCAATGATCAGGATTTCACTGGGGCCTGCGATCATATCGATGCCCACCGTCCCAGCCACAATCTTTTTGGCGATGGCAACATAAATATTTCCCGGACCCACGATCACATCCACTTTGGGAATTGTCTCGGTACCGTAAGCCAGCGCAGCAATGGCCCAGGCGCTTCCGACCTTGTAAACGGCATCGATCCCGACTTTTTTCGCGGCAACCAGAAGATGAGGATTCACCATGCCGTTTTTCATTGGAGGTGTTGCCATGACGATGCGATGGACACCGGCAACCTTTGCCGGGGTGCCGCCCATAATGACCGATGACACCAGCGGCGTCTCTCCTCCCATGCCTCCGGGAACATAAATTCCGGCGGCATCCACGGGGCTGACCATCTGGCCCAGCAGTGTACCGGGCCGTTTGGTATTGATCCAGGATGGGCAAAGCTGCTGCCGGTGAAAGGATTCGATTTGACGAACGGCGCGATTTAGAGACCTCATAAAGGGCCGGTCCACAAGTTTTGAAGCATCGTCAAATTCTTTGGATGTTACCTGAATGGATCCGATGGTCAGATCCGGTGAATCGAATCGGTTCGTGTATTTGATGAGGGCTTGGTCTTTGTTTTTTCGTACATCCTCGATTATCCGCGTCACGGCAAGCAGATCTTTCTTTTTAACGCCAGTGCCCCGGTTTATGATGGATGTGATCTTTTTTTCCGCCGGAGCCGATGGGTATGTGTAGATTTTCATGTTTAAATGTCACCTAATAGATGTATTTTTACCACGGGTTCAAAAGTTCAAGGTTCACGGTTTATCAGTGCTGCCATCTCAATGAAAAAAGAAAGTATAAAGGCTTTAGTAGCATTCACCGCTCAAACTGAAAGGTATTGGTTGTTTTTGTCAATAAACGATTCGCGGTGAGCCGAAAAAGTAAGTTTCTTTCAACCTTGAACGCTGAACCGGGAACCCGAAACCGCTTAATTATATTGAATGCTTTCAATAATCAAGAGAAAGTGCTTTGTCAACATCGGCTGTGCACTTTCACGGTATCAAACACCCTGCAATCCTATTTGATTTTGGTACACCGTCGCGGAACGTCCGCTCCGTATAAGGGTTTTAATATGTTTCCCCCGGAATCCTTAAAAATACTCATTGACATATTTAATACGATCTGAACAAATAAATTTTTTTATAAAACCGGACGCGATCAATATTAATTTATATGGAGGAAACCGATGAAGGAAAACAGAATCTATAATTTTAACGCCGGTCCTGCCGCGCTGCCGCTTGAAGTGCTTGAAGAGATTAGGGATTCATTTTTAAATTTCGGTGGTTCCGGTATATCGATCACGGAGATCAGCCACCGGTCGGCGCTGTTTGACGATGTTATCAACGACGCAGTCGCCAGAACCCGCCGGTTGTTGAAGCTCGACGACAGCTTTCACGTTTTGTTTATCCAGGGCGGCGCCAGTATGCAATTTTGCATGATACCCATGAACCTGCTGAGCCATGGGGACACGGCGGACTATGTTAACACGGGCACATGGTCCACGAAGGCCATCAAGGAAGCCGAGATTCAGGGGAAAACCATCACGGTTGCAGCATCTTCCGAAGATAAGAATTTTTCCTACATTCCCCAAAATATATCATTTAACAAAAAGGCCGTCTACATTCATATTACGTCCAACAATACCATCAAAGGAACCCAGTGGGCGTCGTTTCCTGAGACGGGCGGCATTCCCCTTATTGCCGACATGTCGTCGGACATTATGTCCAGACCGTTTGATGCCGGCAAATTCGGCCTGATTTATGCCGGGGCTCAAAAAAATATCGGTCCTGCCGGCGTGTGTATGGTCATCATCAGAAAGGATATGTTGGAGAGAGTGCCGGCCACGCTGCCGTCCATGCTCAAGTATACGACCTATGCCGCCAAAAATTCGATGTATAATACGCCGCCCTGTTTTGCCGTCTATATGATCCAGCTGGTCATGAAATGGCTGGAAGAAACCGTGGGCGGTCTCGAGAAAATGGAGCAGATCAATCAGAAAAAAGCCCGGATGCTCTATGAAGCCATAGATGCCGGTGATTTTTATCAGGGGACGGCTGAAACAGACAGCCGTTCGGTTATGAATGTCACCTTCCGGCTACCCAATGAGACCCTTGAAAAGCAGTTTGTCGAGAAGGCCCTTAAAAACGGATTGGGGGGCCTTAAGGGTCATCGATCTGTGGGCGGGTGCCGTGCATCGATCTATAATGCAACTTCCCTTGAAGCCGTGGAAGCGCTTGTCGATTTTATGAAGACCTTTGCCCAGGCAAACGGCTAATGCGCAAAATCTGACATACTCAGGCTATTCGCACAGCTCGAACAGGGCCGCGGCGCCCATGCCGCCGCCGATGCACATGGATTCGATGCCGTATTTCACACCGCGTTCTTTCATGTTGGCCAAAAGGGTTGCGCACAGCTTGGCGCCCGTGCATCCCAGGGGATGGCCCAATGCAATGGCGCCGCCGTGAATATTGACCCGGTCCATGTCGATGCCGAGTTCCCGAACGCAATAGACCGCCTGGGAAGCAAACGCCTCGTTGATTTCAAAAAGACCGATATCGCCGATATCCATACCCGCCATTTTCAAAAGCTTGGGGATGGCGTACCGGGGTCCCACCCCCATTTCTTCGGCTTTGCAGCCCACAGTGGTGTAATATTTCAGCTTGGCAATGGGTTTTACGCCCAGGGCATCCGCCTTTTCGGCGCTCATGATGATGCTGGCAGCCGCGCCGTCGGTGGTCTGGGAAGAATTGCCGGCCGTCACGGTTCCGCCGGCCGCAAACACCGGGTTCAGGTTGGCCAGACCGTCCAGGGTGGTGGACGGCCGTATGCCGTCGTCGTGATCGACCAGAAATGTTTCTTTCCGGTAGATGCCATTTTTATCCGGAACATATCGGTACGCCGGGGTCGGGACGATCTCGGTAAAAAGATTTTTCTTCAAGGCATCTGCGGCTTTCATCTGGGAGAGATAGGCGAATTCGTCCTGTTCTTTTCTGGATATATTGTATTGCGATGCAACGTTCTCGGCGGTAATTCCCATGGAAACGTAAAGGCCGGCGTGCTTTTTGGAATATTCAGGATGGGGTCTGGGAAGATTTCCGCCCATGGGGACAAAGGTCATGGATTCCAGGCCGCCGCCGATGACGATATTCGACCAGCCCGACATGACCCGCAATGCGGCAAGGGCGATGGCCTCGAGACCCGAGGCGCAGAATCGATTGACCGTGGCGCCGGAAACCTGCACCGGGAATCCCGCAATCTGCGCGGCGACCCGGCCGATGTTCAGGCCCTGTTCCGCTTCGGGGAATGCGCATCCGATCATAATGTCCTCCACATCTCCCATTTCAAGGCCCGATGTTTTGTCTACAGCAGTTTTCAGGATAAAGGCGAGAAGATCTTCCGGTCGCGTATCTTTAAAAGCTCCTTTGCTTTTTTTGCAGCCGGGGGTTCTGATGGATTGGACGATATAGGCATCTCTCATTATTATTTCCTCCTATGTTTCCCGTTCATAAAAGGGAAACATGATTTTTAACTTCTTTCAAAACACTAATTTCTCAAAGGTTTGCCTGTTTTTAACATATGCTCGACCCTGGCCATGGTTTTCTCTTCTTTCCAGAAATCGATAAAGGCTTCTCTTTCGAGTTCGAGTATGACATCCTCTTGAATGAAACTGTTGTCCCTTACCTCTCCGCCGCTGAGGACATAGGCGATTCTCTTTGCCAGAAATGCATCGTACTCTGTGATAAATTTTCCTTGGAGCATATTGAAAATTTCCACTTCGATCATGCCTTGGGCCGCCTGTCCCAGAACCCGTATCGGTCTTTTGACCGGCGGCGCATAGCCTTCATCGGCCATTTTCAGAACTTCCTTCTTGGCTTCGCCGATCAGGCGATCCCGGTTAAAAACGATTCTGTCGACCGGGCCCAAAAAGCCGGCGGCCCTGGCGTCGGCAGCCGAGGTCGAAACTTTGGCCAGCGCAATATTCATGAATACCGGCACGAAAAACTTGGCAAGGTCGATGTCGGTGACCGCATCGGGAATCGTTTGGATAAACTTTTTCCACAGGTTTAAACAGCCGCATCCTGAGGGAAGCAGGCCGACGCCGATTTCGACCAGGCCCATGTAAAGTTCGGCATGGGCCACAATTTTGTCGGCCCCAAGGCATACCTCGCATCCGCCGCCGAGGGTCATCCCGTAAGGTGCGGCAACCACCGGTATATTCGAATATTTTTCTTTTTGTATGCTGTCTTGGGCCAGCCGCAACGCATCATCGATTTCAGAATATTTTCCTTCTTTGGCGATCCCTGCCATAGACAAAAGATCGCCGCCCGCTGAAAAGGCCCCGGGCATTCCGGATGCCTGATTTCCGATGACAAGGCCCAGGCCGTTGGCTTCTGCATATGCCAAAGCTTCTTGCTGAAATTCGATAATTTCTTTGTTCAAGGTATTCATCTTGCTATGAAATTCAAGACAGAAAACGCCGTCCTCGAGATCGATCAGTGAAGCGGACTTGCACGACCGAACGACCTTGCCGGAACTTCTTAAGGTGTCCAGAGAAAGCATTGCTTTGTCGACAAGAATTTCTGCGTAGCTTTCGGTGGTGAAATCGTAAAAAAAGCGTTTGCCCTGATCGGTTTTATAAAAAGATAAATGACCTGCCGAAATCATCCGTTTGACTTTTTCGGGGACGTCAAATCCGTCTTTTTCCATCTTTTCTACAGACGTCTCGATGCCGATGGCATCCCAGGTTTCAAAGGGACCCATCTCAAAGTTGAATCCCCACTTCATGGCATTGTCGATATCGACAATGGCGTTTGAAATTTCAGGAATCTTGTCGGCCGCATAAATAAGACCGCTTGCTACGACTTTCCAGGCGAACCTCGATCCTTTGTCATTTCCGTAAACGATGGCTCTCATTTTTTCGCCAAGTGTTTTTGCCTTCTTGGCCTCAGCAAGACAAGGAAACGCCGCAGGTTCATATTCCGAATATTCCAGGGTTTCAGGATCGATGACCTTTCGAATCTTTTTCCAATCCGGCGTCAAATCAGTTTTGTAAAAGCCGCTTTTGGTCTTTTTGCCCAAAAGATTTTTTCGGATCATCCGGTCGACGAATTCGGGAAGGATAAAACTGTCTCTTTGGTCGTCGTCGACCACGAGATCATAGGTGTTTTTGGCAACATGTCCCAATGTATCGAGGCCGACAATGTCGCTCGTTTTGAACATGGCGGTTTTGGGTCTTCCCATGGCGGTTCCGAAGAGTGCGTCCACTTCGGGAATCGTAAGGCCGTCTTCCAGCATGAGTTGCATGGCCTTGACCATTCCATGGACGCCGATTCTGTTGCCGACAAAATTGGGGGTGTCTTTGGCCATTACAATGCCTTTGCCCAGAATCCGTTCACCGAAATCAGACATAAATTCGATGATTTCCGGAAACGTATCCTCTCCTTTTATTATTTCCAGAAGGTGCATATATCTCACCGGATTAAAAAAGTGCGTGCCCAAAAAATGCTGTTTGAAATCGAGGCCGAGCCCCTGGGACATGGCTTTTAGCGGAAGTCCGGAAGTGTTGGAGGATACAATGGCCCCGGGTTTTCGTTTCAGCTCGATGCGCTTGAAAAGGTCCTGTTTGATTTTCAGATTTTCAACCACCACTTCTACAATCCAGTCACATTCCGAAATTCTTTCAAAATCGTCTTCAAGATTCCCGATAGTGATAAGATCGACATCTTTTTGCTGCATTAAGAGGGATGGACTCGACATCAACACTGCATCCAAACCGGCTTTCACGATTCGATTTCTGGCTGCGGGATCGTCTTTTTCTTCTTCCTTCAAGTCAAAGGGAACGATATCCAGCAGCAATGTTTTTATGCCTGCGCCGGCGAGTAACGCAGCGATGCCGCCACCCATCACTCCTGAACCGATGACCGTCGCCTGCCTGATTTTTTTAGCCATGATTTCCTCCTGTAAAGAATAACGTTCAATATGATGAATGATCATTCATTTATTTACCAAAAGGCATTTCAATCTGTCAAGAAAAAAGAAAACGTATTATGAATTTGGGATAGAAAAAATAAGGTATATAATCAATAAATTATAATGTTATGAAGAAATATTGCCATCTAAATAAAAGCATTACGCCGCATTTATAGCATTAAGATGCAAACTGAATAATTATTCATTTCGAAAAAATAAGCGTTGCCAAACCTTTTGGTTATGATTATAAAACACTTAACTTAGATTATACAACATACTTGAAAATATAACCTTATCTGAAGATTCTTTAAAAGTACTTTTGAATTCGACGGCTGAAATAATTTTTTTTAGGTGAAGTGATGACAACGGAAAACGACATAGTGCTCATACACTTAGAAGGCCAGCCCATATCATTTGCGAGGATAGAAGATATTTCGCCGGATGTTAAGAAAGACTGGTATCATGTTAAATTAATGCTGTTGCAGGTTCCGCTTCAGGTGGTCACATGGATACTGCGGGATATCTATATTAACGGCGAAGAATTTACCATGGAAGGGAAAAAGATCCGCCTGGAAAAAGTGGTTTGCCCCAAAGGAATGGAACCCCCCGATGAAGAAAAGGGCACTCCCGAAGAAAAACCTCAAAGGGAAAACGCCCAAAAAGTCATATCACTGGCTGATATTAATAAAAAACAGCGTTAACTTAATTTTCGGCAATGAGACCGGCTGATCAAATCGTTATCTCGGCTTCAAGACGTACCGATATTCCTGCTTTTTATATGGATTGGTTTATGGAACAGATCAAAAACGGGATGTTTGAAGCCGTCAACCCTTATAACCGGCGTAAATTCATGGTGCCGGCAACGTCCGACAAAGTGCATACCGTCGTTTTCTGGTCAAAAAATTTCGATCCTTTCATTAAAGGAGGATTTGGCGAAAAACTGTCGGCAATGGGATACAATCTTTTTTTTAACTTTACCTTAAATTCGAACAGTCCCCTTCTTGAACCTCGAATACCGTCTTTGGCCCGGCGCCTCGACCAGCTTCGAGAGCTCAGCCGGAGCTACGATCCAAAAAGCATCAACTGGCGATTCGATCCCGTCTGTTTTTTTAGATTGGATAAACAGCCCGTCAAAAACAATCTTAACGATTTTTCGCAGATTGCATCATGGGCATCCCAATGCGGCATTTCGCGGTGTATCACCAGCTTTATGGATGATTACAAGAAAATCAGAAAACGTATCGCCTCGATGCCGGGATTTTCTTTTATCGATCCGGTTGTTCCGGAAAAAATAGACATTCTGCTTAAAATGGAAAAAGAGCTTGCCGGTAAAAATATAGATCTTTATACCTGCTGTGAAAAAGCAGTGCTTAAGGCGCTGCCTTCAGGGTCGAACATTCGGAACAGTTCGTGTATTCCAAATCAACTGTTCGTTGAACTCTTTGGCGGAAGTCTCAGCTTTAAAAAGGATACCGGCCAACGAAGAGCAGCCGGATGCGGGTGTATGGTATCGGCGGACATCGGATCGTACCACCTGCACCCGTGTTATCATAATTGCCTGTTTTGCTATGCCAATCCGAGGCCAAAACCAATCACGAAAACTCGAAAGGACGAAAGCACTAAATAATACATATGTTTTTCGTGTTTTTAAAATTTCGTGCTTTCGTGATAATTTTTTTGTTTCCCTGAAAAATCGGGATTTGCAACAATCGTTACTCATCAATCTTCAATTGGGTTGACATATGAAAATCGGCTCGGTTGTTCTTGACAATATTCTGGTTCTGGCACCCCTTGCCGGGATTACGACGTTGCCGTTTCGGCTGCTGGCAAAGGCTTCGGGGTGCGGACTGGTCTGTTCGGAAATGATCAGCGCCAATGGATTGGTCTATGGATCCGCCAAGACCCGGGAATTATTAAACAGCAGTATCGAGGAAAAACCATTATCGGTTCAGATATTCGGTTCCGACCCCGGTTTAATGGCTGAAGCGGCTGCCATAGTTGAGGCATCGGGTGCCGACATTCTCGACATCAACCTTGGTTGTGCCGTAAAAAAAGTGTTGAAAACCGAATCAGGGGCGGCTTTAATGAAAACGCCCGGGAAGGTTGAAAAAATTCTTCTGGCTGTCAGAAAATCCATAAATATTCCGCTGACCCTAAAAATGAGGACCGGATGGGATAAATCCGGCAGCGACGCTTTTAAAATTGCCGAAATTGCCGAAGCGGCGGGCGTCGACGGCATTACATTACATCCGCGGCTGGCCACACAGGGATTCGGGGGCAAAGCCGACTGGTCGCTAATTGCCGACGTAAAAAAAAATGTAGCGGTTCCAGTCATCGGAAACGGAGATATCATGACGCCGGAAGATGCACTTGTCATGAAAAAGGAAACCAACAGCGACGGACTCATGATCGGCAGGGCGGCCATAGGAAATCCATGGATATTTTCTCAGGTGCTGGCGCTGATGAATGGCGGGGAAAGGGTTTCACCGAGCCTTTCCGAACGATTTGAAGCAATGAAGAAATATCTTGCAACTTCCATAGAATGCTTCGGGGAACAGCGGTCATGCCGGATGATGCGCAGCCATCTGGGATGGTTCGTCAAGGGACTGCGTTTTGCCGGCAGGTTTCGTGAATCCATCAAGCGCATATCGACGGAAAAGGAAGCCATGTCGTTAATAATACAATATTTCAAGGAGCTATCATGAGAATAAAGACCTTTTCTGCCATGATGTTGGTGTTGATGATCACCATTCCTGTTTTTGGATATGGGGAGAATTCCCAAAACGTGGTTGAACAAAAGGAAAAGGGGTGTATTAACTGGACGCGGTGCGTCATCGAGGCGAAGGGAATCGGTATCCCTCCCAAAGAAGTATCCGGAAATACCAATTTTCGAAAAGAAGCCCTCATCGATGCCGAGTTGGATGCTTCCCGAAAAATCTTTGAAATTGCCAAAGAGGTCCGGATTGACGGCACGACCGTTGTGGGTACCGCTGCATTGGGAGACACGGCGATTCTTTCCAAAATACTGAACATGGCTAAAAATGCGAAAGTCGTCAAAAAAGAATATTTAACCGATGGAACCGTTAAAATAGAAATGGAAATGAACCTTCGAGGCGGATTTGCCCAGCTGGTGCTGCCAAAAGACATCAAGCCGCTGGATTCGATTACGCCCGTGACAATGAATAAGACATCCCGGCCGACGTATACAGGGCTGGTGGTCGATGCCAGAGGACTGGACGTTAGACCGGTAATGGTCCCCAAAATAATCGATGAAAACCATCAGGAAGTATATGGATCTGCCTTTGTCAGCCGGGAATATGCCGTACAACATGGGATGAGCGGATATGGGAAGAATATTGAAAACAGTGTTCATAACCGGAGAGTTTCTGATCATCCCTTGGTAGTAAAAGGTTTAAGAGTGGTGGGTTCAGGGCATTCTCAAATTGTTATCAGCAATGCAGATGCTTCAAAGCTCAGAAGCTCTTCGGAAAGCCTTTGCCTATTGAAAGAATGCCGTGTTGTAATTGTAGTTGACTGATCCTTTCCAAAGGCGGTATTTTTATTAGAAGCCATCTCAAAAATGTCTTTTTATCCGATATCGGCGTTGAGCCCTTGATTCAAGTCCTCGACATACTTGAGTATGCCTGCGGGTTGATCCCCGGCCTCGCCTTGATCTCGACCGAAAATCCTAATTTTGAGACGGCTTCTAAATTGAAATCCCTTTTTTCCTGAACCGGTCAGGTTTATAAACGATGCGGGTTTAACAGGAGGAATCATGAGTTTTGGGAAACAGTATTTTTTTCTTGCAGGTCTTTGCGTGTTTTTCCTGTTTGCATGTGCAACAACGCCCACGGGAACGAATGCATGGCTGGACACGCCCGTTCACCATGTAAACAACGGCAACACACTGTTAAAGTCGGGAAAAATTGATGATGCGCTTCGTGAGTTCAACCGGGCCAGGGAACTTGACCCGAACTATTCGTCGGCTTATGTGGGACTCAGTCTGGTTTACGGGTTAAAGGGCGACGATGAGACTTCCGCCGTGTATCTAAAAAAAGCGGTGGACCTGCTGAAGAAAACACGGAAACAGTAGCAGTCGATATCACATGTTGTCCCGCGGAAGCGGGATGCCTGTTTTATCTCACCCACTACTTTTTTGAGACCTTTGCAAAACGCTCCCGGCTAAAATTTTCGCCTTCTCCCGGATCAAGGTCCGGGATATAGGACTTGAACTTGAACCCCGGTTAAATAGTAAATGCGGATTTAACTGGGCAGGCAAAAATGAGCATTTTTCAAAGGTCTCTTTTTAAGACACTGCAGGTTGAAATTCCCGATCTCCGGGGCTATGTTCCAATACTCCAGGAGGCCAAATATTTTTTCTGTTCAGGCGTCAGCGTATCGATTTTTATTTTCATGGCCGTCAGTTTTTCTTTGGCGATCGCCTTGTCAATCTCTTCGGGTACGGGATAGACCTGATTTTCAAGCTTCTTTTTGCTTTTCACCATATACTCAATACTTAAGGACTGATTGGCGAAGCTCATATCCATCACGCTCGACGGATGCCCCTCGGCCGATGCAAGATTGATGAGTCTGCCGTCAGCCAGCACATTGATGCGTCGGCCTTTTTCAAGCACATGCTCTTTAACGAAAGGCCGGATTGTCCGGCTGGATTTCGTGATGGATTCAAGTCCGCTGAGGTCGAGTTCCACGTTGAAATGACCGGAATTGGCGACAATGGCGCCGTCCTTCATGATCTTGAAGTGCTCTTTGCGTATCACGTTAATGTTGCCTGTAACCGTGCAGAAAAAGTCGCCGATCTTTGCAGCCTGACGAATGGGCATCACACTGAATCCGTCCATAACCGCTTCCAGTGCAGCGGTGGGATCGACTTCGGTGACGATAACATTGGCCCCCATACCGCGGGCCCTTAGCGCAAGTCCTCTGCCGCACCATCCATACCCGCAAACCACGAAATTGGATCCTGCAATGAGACGGTTCGTGGCCCGTATGATGCCGTCCATGGTGCTTTGACCGGTACCGTACCGGTTGTCGAAAAAATGTTTGGTCTTGGCGTCGTTTACCGCGATGATGGGGTATTTCAGGACCCCGTTTGCCGCCATGCTTTTAAGCCGTATGATGCCGGTGGTCGTCTCTTCGGTACCACCCCGTACATTTTCAATCAGCTCCGAACGTTCGGAATGAATGGTGGAAACCAGATCGGCGCCGTCATCCATTGTGTAATGCGGCTTGATATCCAGCGCGGAATGGATGTGTTTGTAATATGTTTTGTGGTTTTCGCCTTTTATGGCAAAAACAGATATTTTATCGTTCTTTACCAGTGAAGCCGCGACATCATCCTGGGTGCTCAACGGGTTGGACGCACAAAGCGTGATATTGGCACCTCCGGCTTTTAATGTTTGCATCAGGGAAGCGGTTTCGGTGGTGACATGAAGGCAGGCGGCGATGCGTATGCCTTTCAAAGGTTTTTCTTTTGTAAACCTTGTTTTGATGGAATTGAGTACCTGCATGCTCTGATTGGCCCATTCGATCCGGAGCAACCCGTCCTTTGCCAGTTTTATGTCCTTTACATCATGATTCATTAAACAATTTTCTCCTTTCTAATTTTAGTCTGATTTTCGTTATTCGTTACCCGTGCAAGATCAATGGTCAATCATCAATCCCGGCTATAGTCCGGCTTTTTCTTTTATAATGTCCGCCATGTTTGTTTTTTCCCAGGTAAATTCAGGTTCGTTTCTGCCAAAGTGGCCGTAAGCCGCGGTTTTTTGATAGATGGGACGCAAAAGATCGAGATATTCGATGATGGCGGCCGGTCGTAAATCAAATACCTCCCGGACGATTTCCGCAACGCGCTTTTTGGGTACGACACCGGTGCCCATGAGATCGATCATGATTGAAACCGGCTGGGCGATGCCGATGGCATAGGCAATCTGGATCTCACATTTTTTGGCAAGGCCGGCGGCGACGATATTCTTTGCGATATGCCGGGCCATGTATGAAGCGCTGCGATCGACCTTGGAAGGGTCTTTACCGGAGAAGCATCCGCCGCCGTGGCTTCCCTGACCCCCGTAAGTGTCGACAATGATCTTTCGTCCTGTCAAGCCGCAATCTCCCATGGGGCCGCCGATAACGAACTTGCCTGTGGCATTGATATAATAACGGGTATCGCCGTCCGTGAATTTTTTAGGGATCACTTTTTTGATGACTTCTTCGATGATCGCCTCCTGTAACTCTTCGTAGGAAATATCCGGTTTGTGCTGTGCAGCGATGACCACGGTATCGACGCGTTTGGGTGTGCCGTTTTCATATTCGACGGTGACCTGGGATTTACCGTCCGGCCTCAAGAAATCAAGTGCGCCGTTTTTTCGAACCGTGGCAAGGCGCTGGCACAGCTTGTGGGCATAAATGATGGGCATCGGCATGAGTTCCGGGGTTTCATCCGTGGCGAATCCGAACATCAGGCCCTGGTCGCCGGCGCCCTGGTCCTTGAAAAGACCCTCGCCGACATTGACCCCTTGGGCGATATCCGGGGATTGATGATCAATACTGGTAACCACCGAGCAGGTCTGCCAGTCAAAGCCCATCTTGGAAGAATGGTATCCGATATTCCGAATGGTGTTTCTGACAATTTCAGGAATATCGACATAACAATCGGTTGTGATTTCACCGGCGATAAAGGCCAGACCTGTTGTGACCAGGGTTTCGCAGGCAACCCGGCACTTTTTATCTTTTTCAATGATCGCGTCGAGTATGGAATCCGATATTGCATCGGCCACCTTATCCGGATGGCCTTCGGTCACGGATTCCGAGGTAAAGAAAAATTGTTCGTTGCTCATCTATGTCTCCTTTATAGTATTCATTAAAACCCAAACAACTGTTTCCATTCCACCCGGTTTTTCTCAAAAACAACGGCATCTTTTCCTATATCCACTACTATAACATTGTCAATAGATTCTCCTTGTCTCAATATCAATCCATTGATCACCGCCAGACGGTTTTTTGGATTTTTGGACCAGGCAATGGCTTGAATTTCGATATGGGTGTTAGCCGATTGTTTGACGGGAACCCTTGCAAATGGCTCGGGTGTGACATTGGGTTGGGGCTTTTCAATGCTTTTTCCCTTGATGGTCCCTTTTTCAGCCGGTTTCGACGGCAATGCTTTTCTATCATTAATGCCGTTCAAAGGCGCCGCACGTGACGTGTAAACCGGGGTGGGGGGCATTGTAGCCTCTTTTTTGGCGCTTTCCGGTTTATTTATTTTTTTTGGCGCCGGCGATTTTTTTTCAATCCTGTTCGACACCGCCGGTTTCTTATTCAAAAGATGGGCGGGGTATTTGGTCCGGGTTTCTTTTTTAGCGGCAACGTTTGTTTTTGCGATGAGTGTCCGATGATTGTGTCGAATTTTTTGGTTGAGTGTTATCCCGGCGATGCCCGCTAAAATAAGCCCGGCCAAAATAATGAGATAGCGTTTGTTCTGGCGAAAATGCTCGATCCTCCGCGGTGGTCGAGGGGGTTGCTCTTGATTTTTTTGTTTCAGGAGCCGAACCGGGCTTTTGTTTTTGGCTTGATTTTCAAGCTTTTTTAATGCGGTTAATATTGAACTCAATTTGACAACACCATTCCTGTGCCATTTTACCCGTTCCGGACGGGTAAATTTCGAATTTTTACCCTGTTAGATCCCTCGCTTTAAGCTGGAATAGGAAAGCGGAAACCACGGATAAACACAGATAAAAATAATTATAATATTTGTGTTCATTCGCGTCCATTTGCGGTTATCTATTTTCCTATTTTCCTAATCCGACAACCGGCTGGGCAGCGCGGCGACATAGGGGCGCTTTAAAGATTTTGTCTCATTATAAAGTGCAATTTTCGTTGTAGATCCAACCGCACCATCAACACGCAAGCCATATTTCCTCTGGATTTTCTTTACTGCCTCCCGGGTTTGATCATCATAAAACGGGGTGAGTTCCACCTTCTTGAATCCGATGTCCCGCAAGAGTTTCTTGAGCGTGATTACGGAATCCTTGGGAGCATCTATGGGTATGGTGCCGGTTATCGAGAGAAAATTTTTCCATGGGATATATGCCGTGCCCGACCAATAGGATTCAAGCTCAGCCGGTGTCAGTTCTATTGAAATATCCTGGGCTCCGCCTTCTAAAGTGATGTGTTGACGATCTGTTTTTATCAGCACAAGATACAAAGGTGTTTTGTCCTGTCCCGAATCCATGGATAGGATCGCCGGAAGGTTCAATTTTTTTACTGCGTTTAAACTCCCATGGATCCGGCGCATCAAAAGGCCCTTTTCCTTGGCGGCCGTCCGAAAATATTGTCCGTCGTCGTCAATGGCATCAAGATCCGGTTTTATTTCAGGTTCTATGTGCCATAATTTCAACACAACTTTAAGGGCTGCATGCCTTGAAGAGACCCTGTTCATTGTATTAAGAATATTTGCCAAATTTCGGACAGGTTGCGGAGCGGGTTTTGCGGCAGCCACGCTTTCGGGTATCTTTTCTTTTTCATTTTCTTTTGGATAGAGAGGCGCTGCAGCCGGTATTGTTTTTGGGGGATCCGGCAGCTTATTGTCGGAGACCTGTGTTATCGGGTCGGGATGCATATCCGTCGGAACGGGTGCATTTATCTTGGAAACTGTGTCGGACGGAACAGGTGCATCCAACTTGGAAACCGTTTCGGCCGGAACCGGATACACTGTATGATCGGGAGAATGGACGCCGGGCTTTTTGACTTCCGGTACATTCAACGTCCTAAAGTTTTTAAAGGCGCCGGATCGGTAAAAAAACAGTGATGCGCATATCAAGGAAAGAACAAAAAAGAGAAAAATCGCTTTTTTCCATTTTCCAAAGCGCTTGCCGGCCATATTTTCTCTGTCCGTTAGTTCCTTGATGGCTGATCCGACGATGCCTTTTGTAATTTTTTGCTGATCAAGGCCGAATGCAGTTAGAAGCGCCCGGTCGCAGACAATATTGATGCGTCGGGGCACGCCCCGGGAATATTTATAAATCGAGCGGTAGGCCGCCGAATCGAAACGGATATCTGTTTTTTCGGAAGCGACATGGATTCGATGTTGAATATAGTTTTGAACTTCTTTGAGGTTCAAAGGGATCAATCGGCAACTCAAAGATATTCTTTGTTCCAGTTGCCTGAGTTCGTAAGAACCGAGTTTTTCTTCGAGTTCCGGCTGTCCGATCAGGATGATGTGTAACAGCTTGTCTTTTGTGGTTTCAAGATTGGAAAGCAAACGCAACTGTTCCAGAACTTCATTGGTCAGATTCTGAGCCTCGTCGATCAAAAGAATTGTTTTTTTACCGTTTGATTTTTGCTCGATGAGAAATGCGTTCAGCGTGTCGATCAAATCTTTGACGTTCTTGGCATTCGATGGAATACCGAATTCATCATTAATGGCTTTTAAGAGCTGCACCGAGTTGAGATTCGGGTTGAAGATATAGGCCGCAGTTGTATGCTGGTCCAGGTTTTCGAGAAAGGCCCGGCACAGGGTTGTTTTGCCGGTCCCCACCTCGCCGGTGATTTCCATGAACCCTTCGCCCTGGGAAACGGCGTAAGTCAGGTGAGCGAGGGCTTCTTCATGGCTCTTGCTCAAGAAGAGATAGGCGGGATTCGGGACGAGCTTGAACGGGTTTTCCCTGAAGCCGAAAAAAAATTTATACATTTTTAAATCAGCCTGTCACTATAGGATGTTTTGCGCAGCAAAAGCTCCCAGTCTTTGTCCACCATATTTTGGATCTGTTCGAAATCTTCATCGGTTAAATGTTTGAAACGGCCCTGGATCTTTAAATAGTCCGTTACCGGCCGATTTCCTTCGACATTGATCGTATATTCCACACCGTTTTCAACTTCATACAACGGGAAGACATTGGATTGGACCGCAAGCCGGGCGATTTTGACGGACATTTCCGATGGGATGCGCCAACCCGTGGGGCAGGTGGCGAATACATGAATAAATCTTGTTCCGCCTTTCATGCGCCGGGCCTTATCGAATTTTCGGATCATATCTTCCGGATAGGCGATACTGGCGGTGGCGGCATAAGGGATGCGGTGAGCGGCAAGTATCTCGATCATGTTTTTTTTCCGGCTTTTTTTCCACCCTTTTCCCGGCGTCGTGGTCGTGCGCGTGCCGAAAGGCGTGGCGGAACTGCGCTGTACCCCGGTATTCATATAAGCCTCGTTGTCGTAACAGACATAAATGAAATCTTCGTTGCGTTCCACCGCGCCGCTTAAGGCCTGTATCCCGATATCGAAGGTTCCGCCGTCGCCGGCCCATGCCATGACCGTGGTTTCGGAATCTCCCTTCATATCCAGCGCTGCCCTCAAGCCGCTGGCGGTCGCTCCCGCGGTTGCAAAGGCGGTCTGAAGAATCGGCACCTTAAGGGATGATTGGGGATAAGGGCCGGCAATGACGCCCCAGCAGCAGGCCGGGATCACCACCATGGTTTTTTCACCCATAGCTTTCAACGCAAATTTCATCGCGATGGTGGCACCGCATCCGGGACATCCCACATGCCCGGAAACCATATAGTCCGTATCCGGAATGTTATATCGCGTCATGCTTATCATCATCTCCAAGTTCAAAAAATCTTCAATTTTAAATCATAAATCTCCAATTCCATATCCCTCAATCAACAATCATCAATCCATAAGCCCCACCCACACGCTTTCATCTTCCGGGGCGTCGCTCTCTTTTGTTTTCCAGTAAATTTCAGATAACGTATCAACCGTCACATCCCGGCCGCCGAGCCCTGCAATATATCCGAACACCGGAGGATGTCCGGGAAGGTTGCACAAAGCCGCTCTGATTTCCTGGGCAAAAATGCCGCTGGCGCCGAATGAAAAGTTTCGGTCAACCACGGCGATTTTTTGGGCCCTGCCGAGATTTTCCCGAATGAGATTTACGGGAAACGGCCGAAACATTTTTAGCTTGAGCATGCCGACCTTTTCCCCTTTGGAACGGAGATCGGAAATAACCTGGCGACAGGTGCTTGCCACCGTTCCGGTCACCACCATAACGATCCGGGCGTCATCGCAAAAAAATCTTTCAACCGGACCATATGTCCGGCCGAATATTTTCGAAAATTCCTGTTCGACGCCGGAAAAAATATCCAATACCTGTTCCATGGCTTTTTGGACATCCCGCCGCATTTCCATATAGACATTCGGCGGCGCCATTTGGCCGATGGCAAAAGGATCCGATGTATCCAAAGCGATTTTCGGTGAAAACGGCGGCAGAAAACGGTCCACCAAGTCCTGCCCGGGAATATCCACGGGCTCAAAGGTATGGGACAGGAAAAATGCATCGAGAACTACCATCACCGGCAGATTGACGGTTTCCGCCAGACGGTACGCCTGAAGCACGGTGTCCAACACCTCCTGTCCGTCCTCACAGTAAAGCTGTATCCAGCCGGTATCCCGTTGGGCCAGGCTGTCCGTCTGGTCCATCCAAATGTTCCACCCCGGCGCCAGGGCCCGGTTGACTTCGGCCATGACGATGGGAAGGCGGCCCGCAGACGCCCAGTGGAGGAGTTCGTGCATCAACGCCAGTCCCTGTGAGGATGTGGCCGTAAAGGTCCGAATGCCGGCACTCGAGGCGCCGATAACGGCCGCCATGGCTGAATGTTCGCTTTCCACGCATAAGAACCGGGCATCCATTGTGCCATCGGCGCAATATTCCGACAAGGCCTCGACAATGTGCGTTTGGGGGGTGATGGGATAGGCCGACATCACCTGAACTTTTGCCAGTCTTACGGCCTGGGAGACCGCGTGACTTCCTTCTAAAACTTCTTTCATCCTTCCTCCTGAAGTTCCATGGCGCTTCGCGGACACTCGACGACGCATATACCGCATCCTTTACAGTAATCCAGATCGATCCGTCTTTCGCCGGCAGTCAGCATTACGGCGATTTCAGGGCAGAAGATCCGGCAGTTGTCGCAGGCGTTACAGATTCCGCAATTGAAACAGCGCCGGGATTCTTTGAGCGCCTGGTCGATGGCGAGCGTTGCTTTGATTTCATCGAAAGACTGCACCCGGTCATCGAGGCCCAGCGTCTTTGTTTCTGTCCGAGGTTCACGGGGAAAGTAATCGAGATTGATGTTGTCAAATGATACGACGTCTACACTTCTGTCCGCGTTCTTTTCACCCATATACCGTGCCATGGAAAGTGCGGGACCATTTCCTACCCGGCAGGAATTCAGTCGGTCTTTAACGGCATGCCTGCCCTGTTTAAAGAAAATATCGATGGCCATGGCCGCCTGTTTTCCTGAAGCGACGGCATCCGGCACGCTTTTTTCGGCGTTGGTCAGGTCGCCGCCGAAGAGAAGCGGCGGGTTAGAAGCTGTCAATGTGCAGTGACTGAGATGCAAGGTTGTATCGCTTTTATGTAAAGGAGACAGCCATGGATCCGAAGGCTCTGCGCCAATGGCCGTAAAAATTTCCTGTGTTCGAAAATGATGGACGGGCCCGCCGTCCGGAATGACGCGGGATCTGCCGTGGTCTGTCTTCAGGCCGGCGGTTTTCATCTTCTGCAGGGACAACACAAATTCTTCGGCGTGCTTTTCGATTTTAACCGGAGAAAACAGCTCCATGATGGTGACGCCTTCTTCGACGGCCATTTCCACTTCGTCCTTAAATGCCGGCATGTCCTGTTTTTGTCTCCGGTAAACCAAAGTCGTTTTTGTTCCCCGTCGGACAAGAGATCGGGCAACATCGATCGCGGTGTTTCCGCCGCCGATAACCGCAGCCGTTGTGGTTGCAGGTGCGATGTCTCCTTTGCGAAGGCAGTTGAGATAGTCAAGACCGTCATCGGCCATATGCTCGCCGGGTATATTCATTTTCAGGGATCGGCCGTGGCCGCATGCGATAAAAACAGCATGGTAACGGTTTTTGGCGTCTTCGATAAAGTCTCGGGTTACCGGTGTATTGCAGATTATTTTTATCCCGCACGCTTTAATCCGCTCGATTTCATATGCGAGAACAGCCTCCGGTAACCGGTACCGGGGTATTCCCCACCGCAAGATGCCGCCGGGTTCGGATCGCGCCTCATAAATGTCACATGAATACCCCATGCGTGATAAAAAATATCCGGCGGCCAGTCCGGCCGGGCCGGCGCCGATGATGCACACGGTTTTCCCGTTGACCGGAAGCTTTTTCAGCCCGGGTTTCAATTCATCTCTGACGGCGGCATCACCGATAAAACGTTCCAGTGCGTGAACGGCAACCGGTTCATCGAGGTCCGTGCGATTACAGACCCTTTCGCAGGGATGAAAACATACGCGGCCGCACACCGAAGGAAACGGGTTTTCAAAAAGGATGGTCTTTAGAGCGTCTTCATATTGCTTTTGATTGAAAAGCATTTCAATGCGGGCAATGTCCTGGCCGGCGGGGCATGCCGTACTGCACGGCGCTGTTTTTTCCCGGTATATCGGGCGTACGAATCGCCATGAGCCTGTTTTGTTTATGTCCGTCAAAATATGCGATCGTGATATGAATAATGGTATTTTTTCAATGTTCTCGGGTTCTTGGGCCATTTTTTCATCATCCTTGTTCAATGATGTTCAACGATTTAGTAAAGCGTTACCTTATCAAAGGCCTGTTGAGCCGCCAAAATATTTTGGTCCGCTTTGACATGAATCTCATTTTTGATCGCCGCTGTAATATTATCCAGCGGCGGCATTCCCAAAACTTTTGCAAAAGCGCCGATCATCGCCGTATTAATAATCGGATGGGTGCGCGTTCCAAGACCGTTCTCAGCCGCAATACGGTCCGCATCGACAAACGCAAGACGAAATCCTGAAAGAGATTCCATAGAATCCGGAAGCGCCTTTGAGTTCATCAAAATCGAACCTGCCGGCTTGAGTCCTTTGGTAACATCGATGCTGTCGAGCAGCTTTATGTCTTGAATGATAATATGATCCGGGGTGTAAATATTGCTCCGGACTAAAATTTTTTTTTCATCAAGCCTGAGATATGCTTCAACGGGTGCACCCCGTCTTTCCACACCAAAAAGGGGAAAGGTCTGAACGTAATAGCCGGTTTTGAAAAAAGCTTTTGCCAGCAATATTGAAGCGACCACCGTACCTTGTCCGCCACGGCCGTGAAATCGAATTTCATGCATGATTTATTTCGTCCTGCTCGTTAATGATTTTATGCTGCCCGTCAATGCCCCGTCAATGTCCTTATTAATGAACAGATCAATGCCAAAAATTGGCTGTGAGCCGAATCCCCAATATAGACTTGAAAAGCTAAAAGAATAGCGATATTATCATTTTCAATTTTGAAAAGCAAATATTGACTTTCGTTTCAGTTCCGATGAGTCGGGAATAAACCAAAAGATCGTCGATATTTCATTATTTTTATAATATATTTTATATACGCTCCAAAGGTTTTTAACAATGCCGGTGTATGAATATACAGCCCTGGATATCAATGGCAAGACCATTTCAGGCGTCATTGATGCAGACAGTGCCCGGATGGCCCGCCAGAAATTGCGTGCATCCCAAAATTATCCCGTTGCCGTAAAGGAAGTTCACGACACAGCCGCACTAAAAAGGTCCAAGTCTTTTTCACTCACGCGTTCTTTTTCCCGTATCAGCCCCTATGAGATTTCAATGATGACCAAACAGCTGGCCACTTTGGTGGGTGCCGGACTTCCGCTTGTTTCGGCCATGGATGCCTTGATATCACAAATCCGGTCTCAGACATTTAAAAAAATGCTCGCGAAGATCAAAGATTCAATTGTAGAAGGAAACAGTTTCGCCAGATCGTTGTCTTTGTTTCCGGGGACATTCTCACCGCTTTATATCAATATGGTCAACGCCGGCGAATCATCAGGGGCGCTTGACATTGTATTGGATCGACTCTCCGACATTACCGAAAAACAACAGGCATTAAAAAATCGGATTCGATCTGCCATGGCATATCCCATTTTAATGTCCTTTATCGGTATTCTGGTGCTGTTTCTTCTTTTGACATTTATTGTTCCCAACATCACGTCCATTTTTTCGGATATGAACCAGACACTCCCTACCCCGACAATCATTTTGATTGAAATAAGCAATATTCTCAAGTCTTACTGGTGGATGATCGGTATTGTTGGGGCAGCAATCCTGTTCATATTAAACAGCGCTCGCAAAACCGCGAAGGGGAGATATTTCTTCGATAAAACAAGACTGTCATTGCCGCGTTTCGGTCTTTTGGCCAAAAAAATCGCAGTGGCTCGCTTTGCACGAACCCTGGGCTCGCTGCTTGAAAATGGAGTGTCTATGTTACCGGCGCTTGAGATTGTAAAGAACATTGCCGATAATATCCTCATAGCCAATGCCATAGAAGCAGCTTCGAAAGAGGTTGGAAAAGGACAGGGATTGGGAGTTGCGCTGGGAGAGAGTAAAATATTTCCCGATCTTCCCATCCAGATGATACTGGTCGGAGAGCAGAGCGGAAAGCTCGAAACCATGTTGAATAAAATCGCAGATGTATATGAGGATGAAGTGGAAAACAATATTATGACCATGACCTCGCTTTTGGAACCAATTATGATACTGGTCATGGCGGTAATTGTCGGCTTCATCGTGCTTTCGATATGTCTGCCGATATTTGAAATGAGCGAACTTGTCAGATAAACGATGCAAAAAAGGATTTTGCGTTGGGTTAATTGAAAAAGGTGGGAATATAATGAACAGTAGATTTTATATTACAAAAACGGATTGTCGGGGATTTACACTGATTGAACTCATGGTGGTGATCGTAATCCTCGGAATACTTGCCGGTCTTATCATACCTCGGATTATGGGACGTCCCGAAGAAGCAAAGCAGCTTAAAGCCAAAATGCAGATAGAGAGCATTGAAACGGCTCTGAAACTGTACAAGCTGGATAACGGGGCATACCCGGATACCGAGCAGGGACTGCAGGCACTGGTGGAAAAACCCGATACAGGGACTTTGCCGAAAAAATGGCGCACCGGTGGATATCTTGAAAAGGGTAAAGTTCCCAAAGATCCATGGGGAAATGATTTTGTCTACCTTTCTCCGGGCGCCCACGGAGATTATGATCTCATGTCATATGGTGCAGATGGTGTCCAGGGGGGTGAAGATAAAAACAAAGATATTGAAAGTTGGACGATCGAATAACCATAACCATTTGACCTTATTTTTAATGCAGCCGATATTTAAGAATACGCCGATATAAAAACAACTGTCGGCTTAACCATTATGCTTGGCTTAAAACGATACAAAGGTTTTACGTTTATCGAACTTATTGTTGTCATATCCTTAATCAGTATCATGCTTTTTTTGGCGATCCCTAAGTTTCAGAGCAGTTTTCTGTCCAATAGTACCAAAGCGGTGTCACGCTGGATTCTGATAAACATTCCGGATTTAAAAGATAAAGCCCTAAAAGAACAAAAAAGATATGTGCTCCATGTGGATTTTGATGCCAACAAATTATGGATCGCCCGCGAAACCGCCTCCGATGAAGGACTCCAATCCGATAAGACCCATGGGTATCAACTTCCGGAGGATGTTAAACTGTTGGATGTTGAATATCCGGATCAAAATACGATTTCAACGGGAGATGCCCAAATTTACTTTGATGAAAAAGGGTATTCCGACAAAGCCATTATCCATATAGAAAACAATGATAAGGAAAGGTTTTCTTTTGTGATCGAACCCTTTTTACGCCAGGTTCGTTTATACCAAAAGTATGTCGGGTTTACCGATTGAACAAACCTTTTGGAATTTTCCCTATTTTGTTTATGAGCAATACGGGTAAAAGAGATCGATGAAAGGCAAAAAAATCAAAGCCGGAAACCATATGAAAACGGCGCCGATACGGGATATAAAAAAATATGCCGTGACCGTGCCGACCCCGGATCAGATCACAACGTCTCAGCACGGTTTCACGCTGATTGAGATCATGGCCGCCATATCCATTATCGCCATTGTTCTGGTCAGCGTGTACAAATTGCATGCCCAGACCGTTGCCATGACCAGCGAGGTAAGGTTTTATGCAACAGCCCCCATGCTGGCCCAAAAAAAGATGGCTGAAATTGAATCAAAAAGCCGACAGGATATATCGGACGAATCCGGTGATTTCGGAGATCAATTCCTGAACTACAGCTTCAATATTGTCATTAACGATGTGGAATCAAAAGAACTTGGGAATGTGGCGGATGATCTCAAAAGAATCGATATCACCATTTCCTTTAACAATGATGAATACACCTATGATCTAAGAGATTACAGGCTTTTACAGGATTGATACAATATAACTTTATGTTGTTTACAGGTAATCCATAATGTTTAAAAGGTTGTGCGGCCATTTCTTTACCCCTGTCAGCCCGCTTCGCTGCCGGATAGTTGCGGGGCGACGTGCCAATGGCGGCTTTACACTGCTTGAAATCATGATTGCGATTTTTATCTTCGCCGTCGTTATCACAACGATCTTTACTTCATACAGCACCGTATCGTCGGGAAACAAAATCATTGATCAGAAAACCGCATCTTATGAAATGGCAACAAATTGTCTGAACCGAATGATTATGGATCTGAAATCCATTCATTTGACCTTGCCTCCGAAGTATTCTCCGCCGGCGCTGGGCGAATCCCCTGAGTTATATCGGATTGTTGGGGAGATGACCAATATTCGGGGGGCAGATTTTCCCAGGTTGAGATTTACCTCCCTTTCTCACATATCCTTTGGCGAAAAAAAAGAGAGCGGCATTGCAGAAATCGTCTATTACGTTCAGGCCGCAAAAGACGGCAATTATGTGCTGAAGCGGGCAGACAATTTGTATCCTTATGGGGAATTTAAAGAAAAACCGGGTGATCCCGTTCTCTGCAGAGGCGTTAAATCCTTGACATTTAAGTATTATGATGATGACGGTACCGACTATGATCGATGGGATTCCGATAGTGAAGACTTTGGATACGCAACGCCCAAGGCTATCGACATAAGGCTCGAATTGGCCGAAGGTTCGGGTTCTCTTGCTTTTGAAACCATGGTGGACTTACCGCTTTTTCGAGAGAAGAAAAAATAAGTGTAGATTGATGCCGATAAAAGCGCTGAAAAATAATCGCGGAATTGCCCTCCTCGTGACCTTATCCGTTGCGACCGTGATGGTGGTGGCGTCCCTTGAAATGAATAAAAAGGTGCGCTCGGCGGTATTCTCTGCCGCCGCCGCCCGAGACCGGATTACGCTGATGCATATGGCGTCATCCGGTGTAAATGCAGCCGAAGCGATGCTGATCAAAGACAAAGAGGATTCGGATTCCGATTCACTTCAGGAAGACTGGGCCAATGCCGATAAACGTAAAGAAATTCTCAGTGAGATTCCCTTTGAAAATGGAAGCGTCAGTGTATCCATCCGCGATGAACTCGGTAAGATTCAGATCAACAGTCTGGTTCAATACCCCGGAGGACGGCAGTTCAATGAATCTCAAAAGGTCATGTGGGAGCGATTTTTAAATTTTTTAAAACTTCAAAACGACGCTCAAAATGATGTGTTTAAAGATATGGAACCCATAACGATCATCGACTCTGTTAAAGACTGGATAGACTCCGGAGACGATGATGCCATTACGGGCCTAAACGGCGCCGAATCAGAGTATTATCAAGATCTTGATCCACCGTATTCCAGTAAAAACGCCCCTTTCGACAATATCAACGAGCTTGAGCTTGTGAGAGGGGTTACACCGGCGCTTTTTCAAGGTACGGGAGGAGAGAAGGGGCTTTCCAGATACATCACCGTCTTTGGGATCACCAAATCCGGGGACAATTCCTTCACCTATGACGGAAAAATAAACATCAATACGGCGGATTTGCCCACGCTTGCGGCAATCTTGCCCGCGGGAAGTGAAGATTTTGCACAAGTCCTGTTCGATTATCGCAGTGAAACGTCCGATTCCGGGTATGTCCATGTCCTTACGAGTCCCAGATGGTATAAAAGCGTACCGGGCATGGCCGATATTACCATCAATCCAAATCTGATTATCATAGCCAGCGATATTTACCGTATTGAATCGACGGCAACGCTAATGGAAATGAAAATGAAGATCACGGCGGTAATTCACCGCGAAAAAAATGATAAAACCGGAAAGTGGATATGCCGCGTTCTGCAATGGGATGTCGAGTAAATCCATTCGTTTTGACGGCAATCGGGGCAAGGCAAAAAAAAGATCATCCAAAACAATACGGCAGTACCGAAAAACTGCCGGGTTTTTTCGACGAATCATAGATAAGGATACGCTACTTGACATTTGGAGCAGATGTAATCATAATCACATTTTTTTGATTTAAATTTACAAGACTAAGACAGATCACACGCCATGAGCAGAAAGATCCTGGGATTGGATATTCGGCATGATGCCGTTTCAGCGGTCTTGATCGAAAGCAGCATCAAGGGAACCGTGATAGAAGCCCAAGCGCACGTTCCGATACCTGATCGGAATGAAGATGGAGACAACTGGGTCGCGTCCCTTGAAACCATCTCGCAACAGATGGATATAACCGGTTCTGTTTGCGTGGCCTCTTTTCCTGCCGACGAGGTATCTTTCAGAAATATTCAAGTTCCTTTTAAAGGACAAAAAAAAATCAGAAAAGTTCTGCCCTATGAACTTGAACCCACCCTCCCATTCCCCATAGAAGATCTTATCGTCGATTTTATTTTTTTGGAATTGCCTGAAAATACAGGCGCCAAAAACCTTATCTCCGCTGCAGTGGAAAAATCCAGGATGCAATTTTATTTGGATGCGCTGGCCGGTTTTAACATAGAACCCGAGATCGTTACCGTCGGCGGTTGTTCGACCGCAATGTTTCTTGCCAGTTTTTTGGACAAGGGCCAAAATTGGCTATTTGTCGACATAGACAAAAACAAGGGGTCGATTTTTTTGATTTTTTCGGGAAAAATCTGTTTGATACGAACGTTCCCAATACAATCGACAGCCCGTTCATATAAAATAAAATCGCTTTGCAGCAATATCCGGCGAACACTTATTGCATCGGAAAAGATTATCGGATTTGAGTTTAAACCTGACGGGGGATTTATTACCGGCTCCGGCATTGATGATCTGGGATTTGATCAGGATATGGAACAGTCTTTGGGATTTCCGTTCGAGCGGACGGACATATTGCGATACACGGATGCTATAAAGCAACAGGCTGTGCCGCGATCCTGGACCCCTTTTTTGATGGATAACCCGCTTTCTCTGGCGCTGATGGAAATTGAAGGAACAAAAGGATTTAATTTTAGAAAAGGGCCTTTTGCTTCAAGAAAGTTCTGGGAGGAAAATAAAAAGTACCTGATTCAATCCGGTGTTCTTCTTTTTCTGGTTGTGGCATTAGCATTTTTTAACCTCTCTTTTGATTCATATCTGATGGGGAAAAAATTGACCCGTCTGAATCATCAGATAACGGAAATCTTTGCGTCCACATTCCCTGAGGTTAAAAAAGTTGTCGATCCTGTCCAACAGATGCAAATCAAGATACGCCAAGCAAAAAAAGATGCGCTGTTCCCCGGCGGAACCGACGCTCAACCTTTGGCCATAGATATACTGAACACGCTGAGCAAACGGATCCCAATAGATGTGGACGTGATCCTGACACGGCTTGTTTTGGGATCCGAGAGCGTTGTTATTTCAGGGAATACCGATACATTCAATTCAGTGGACAATATCAAGAGCCGGCTGGAGCAATCGGGCTTGTTCAAGAAAATTACGATCAGCTCCGCCAACATCGACAAATCCGATAAACGGATACATTTTAACCTAAAACTGAACCTGTAATATGATAAAAAAACTGGCCAAAAGAGAGAGGTATTCCATTTATGCGCTGTCAGGGGCTGTCTTTGTCTTTATTGTCATCCAATTTATTGTTTTCCCGTCTATCGATAAAAGAAAGCGTTTGAATAGAGCGCTTCAGGTCAAAACAGACGACCTTCGTGAGATGATGACCCTAAAGTCCGATTACAGCGAAATAGAAAAAAGCACCCACGCGGCAAGCGCGCGTTTTGCAGGCAGGGAAAAAGGGTTTACGCTTTTTTCGTTCCTTGACAGGCTTACGGGAGAGGCAGGAATAAAAGAATATGTAACCTACATGAAACCTTCAACCACTGTTCAGAAAAACAGTCCGTATAAGATTTCCCAGGTTGAAATGAAAATTCAAGGTTTGACACTGCAGCAATTGACCACTTATCTGTATATGGTCGAAACCTCCAAAAACATGGTTCGCGTCAGGCGGCTTTCCATTGTTAGAGCGGGCAAACCAGAAGGATTTATCGACGCTGTCCTGCAGGTTGAAACCATCGAGAAATCATGATGAATCGCAAAAAACAACTGCTATACGGCATCTATATTTTAGCGGTTGCAGTGTTTTTCCTGTACGCCCTGTTTCCGTCGGATACCGTTGCGACGTATGTGACCTCTCGTCTCAACAGGGTCAATCCCGACATAAACATCGATGTGGATCGCGCCAGCCTGGCTTTTCCTTTGGGTTTGAGGTTGCATGACGCAAGCGTGTATTATCTGAGCACCGAGGTGCTCAAAACAGATAATTTAAAAATTGTTCCCAGTTTTTTGTCTTTGTTTCGCTCCAAGATCGTTTTTTTTTTCAAGGGCAGCGCTTTTGAAGGCAGCTTGGAAGGCAGGGGAGAGTTTGACAAAAGCAAGCCAGATCAACAGGCTGTTATCACGGTAAAACTCACCGGCATCCAGATCAAGGATATCGCCGCCGTCAAACATTTTCTCGGCCGTAATATTACCGGATCACTAAAAGGCACTTTAACATACCGCAACAGCGGAAGGCTGAATAGGGAATTGGACGCCGAACTGGTTATTTCAGACGGTGAGCTGGAAATCTTAATGCCGATACTCAAACAAAAAAGCATCGCTTTTTCCAAACTGGACACCCATATAACCATTCAAAATGAGAAAGTTAATATTAAACGATGCACCATGAAAAGCGATCAGCTCAATGGCAGCATTTCCGGCATTGTCACTCTCAGCGAACCATTGAATCAGAGCCGCTTAAGACTTTCGGGACTGATTAAACCCATGCCGGAATTTCTAGAAAAGCTGGGGAAGGACCTTCCGGTAAATTTATTGCCCAAAAAGATGCTGTCCAAAAAAGTGGTTCGAATTAGAATTTATGGCTCATTGGATCAACCGCGCTTTTATATGAACTAGACAGAATTTGCAGATGACCGGTTTGACCGGCTATATTTTCGAGAACACGGTTCTTAAGGACGAGAGTTGCACTTTTTCAATTTGCTGATGCACTGTAAACCTGGTCATTAGCGCCAGGATTTTTACACATATGTGGACAATGAAACGATATCTTAACCTACTGAATATCCTGTTATTAACAGGCGTCATTTTTTTTACTGTAAAGGCATTTTACACGCTTGTAACCGCCAATGTGGATTCCGGCCGTCGTGTAAAAGTCGCGAGCAGCCAGCTCGTTCCCCATGAAAATGAAACCCGACACCCGTTGTCTTATTACAGCGCCATCGGTGGGCGCAATCTGTTTAAAACTGAAAAAGGAACCGGCGGCAGAGGCGGCAAACCCGAGAAACTGGATATCGAAAATCTCGAGCCCACGGATCTAAAGTTGGATCTTTTGGGAACCATTACCGGAGACCAAAGAGAAGCTTATGCCGTCATCGAGGACACCGCAACCAAACAACAGAATCTGTTCAGGATCGGCGATACCGTTCAAAACGCAATCGTTAAGATGATTTTAAGAGAAAAAGTCGTGCTCAATGTCAACGGCAAAGATGAAATTTTAAAGATTCAGAAAGATCGCCAAGGGCCGACAAGCTTTAATACCCAAGCCACGGCATTCAGGCCTGAAGGATCACAAAATATTTCCGTAAAACGATCACAGATGGAATCTGCGATTAGAAACGTCAACACACTTATGAAACAGATCCGAATACGACCCAACTTCAGAAATGGGAAACCTGACGGCCTTCGTTTGACGGGCATCAGGCCAAATTCCATATTTTACAATATGGGGTTGAAGAGCGGGGATATTCTCATGGGTGCGAATGGTAAACCTATTGAATCCGTTGAAGATGTTTTCAAGCTTTATCAAAATCTGCAGTCATCTTCCAAGGTGCAGCTGGAGATAAAACGAAGGGGTCGTCCCAAAACCATTGACTATCATATTGAATAAACGATAAATATATGATATATTTGTTAGGTTTAAAAAAATTAGACAGGTTCGGCGGTCGAATTTATTTTTTTTATAGCGTCATCATCGTTAAACTGCTCAAAATTGGGTTTTAAAAAATATCGCTTTAAATCCGGAAACAATGAAATTAACCAACAGCGCTTCAAAAATTATTCGATACGTCATCGCCGCCATTGCGCTGACGTTGGCGTTGAGCCTGTCAATGGATGTTCAGGCCGAAACTACCCCAAAAACCAGTGCATCACCGGCCGATCAAAAAACAACCCAGGCGGATAAGGATTCGCAACGATTCATATCCATCGATTTCAATAACGTCGATATTAATGTCTTTATAAAGTTTATCAGTGAATTGACCTCCAGAAATTTTGTGGTCGATCAGCGCGTCAGAGGAAAAGTCACCATCATTTCGCCCAGCCGGATTTCCGTTAAAGAAGCCTATAAGGTTTTTGAATCTGTTTTGGAAGTGCACGGGTTCACCGCTGTAAAAGCCGGTGACGTGACGAAAATCATTCCATCTCCTGATGCGCGATCGAAAAATATTGAAACGCTGCTCAAAAAAGAGGCCGTTTCCCCGGAAGATCGGGTGGTGACGCAACTGGTGCCTTTAAAATACGCAAGCGCCGATGAAGTAAAAAGGCTGTTCGCGCCATTGGTTTCCAAAAGCAGCGTGATCCTTTCATATCCGCCGACGAACATGCTGATTATAACGGATGTCCTTTCAAACATCCAGCGGCTTCTTAGAATTCTAAATGCCATTGATGTGGCGGGAATGGGGCAGGAGCTTTCGGTCATTCCACTGGAGCATGCGGACGCAGTAAAATTTATCAAGATCCTCGATTCCATTTTCCAGGAAAAAAGAAAAACAAGAGTTCCAAGCGCGTTTTCGGTCCCCAAATTTGTGGCGGACGAGCGGACCAACACAATGATCGTTCTGGCCAGTGAAGTGGAGACACTGAGAATAAAGCGGCTGATCAACATGCTGGACCGGGAAACCCCCCGGGGAAAAGGGAAGATCCACGTGTATTATCTTGAAAACGCCAAAGCCGAAGATCTGGGAAAGGTGCTTCAGGAAATTCCCACGAAAAAGGGCGTTGCACCCGGACCGGGCAAAGGCTCGTTTGTTTCGGAAAACGTCAAGATCACCGCTGACAAAGCCACCAACAGTCTGATCATCATTGCAGACAAAGAAGACTATCAGGTTCTGGAGAATATCATCAAAAAACTGGATGTGCCAAGGTCCATGGTCTACATCGAGAGCTTGATCATGGAAGTGAGTGTGAACAAGGAATTTAGTCTCGGCGTCCAATGGCAAGCCGGCGGTCAAACCCGACTCGGCAATAAAGATGCGGCATTCGGCGGGGGATTTCAGCCGCAAACCAGTATTGCATCGACGACGTCACCCACGTTGCCGAATCCATCCGGTTTTTCTTTAGGGGTATTCAGTGAGGCGGTTACCATCGGCGGCATTACATTTCCCAATCTTTATGCCATCATAAATGCCTTTAAAAAGGATCAAGATGTTCATATTCTCTCCACGCCTCAGATTCTTACCACGGATAATGAAGAAGCCAGTATTACGGTGGGAAAGAGTGTTCCCTTTCAGACCCGAGCGGCCGCCACCTCTGAAAACCTGGTGGATCAATACAGTTACTATGAATATAAAGATGTCGGCATCACGTTGAAAATCACGCCTCAGATCAGTCAGGACCGGATGGTTCGACTCAATATTTCCCAGGAATCGACCAAACTCGATCAACAAAACACTGTTTCGTCGAGTGATCGCCCCACCACATTAAAGCGCACCATCGATACAACGGTGATTGTCAAAGATGGAAATACAGTGGTTATCGGCGGGCTTATCGACGACAGCTTTTCGGATACGGAATTTAAGACACCCTGTTTGGGAGATATCCCTTTGCTGGGACATCTGTTCAGAACCACGTCAACGGGGAATGATAAGACGAATCTCTTCGTATTTATCACCCCCCATGTCGTGAAAAATCCCGATGAAGCACAAGCCATTTTAGACAGCAAGAAAGAGCAGGTCGAACAGATCACCGGCGGGAAAATCAACATGTATGAAAACGCCATCAAAATTCCCGGGAATGATTCAAAAAAATAGTTAACGAGTTTATCTGCTTGTCGTATCTTAAAATGAGACAATCCGTGGAACACCATGTTTAAAAGCCTTTATCAGATACTCAATGAACGTTTCAACGTTTCAGAAGAAGATCTGGAAGAAGCGCAGCGGACCCATACGGAAAAAGGGACGGATTTTACAGAAATACTCCTTGCCAAAAAAATGATTACCGAAAGACAGTTGCTTGAAGCGCTGAGCATTCAATATGATATCCCTTTCTGGCCGGAACTTCCCATTGAAAAATATCAAAACGATTTTACGAGCCATGTTCCGATTCAATTTTTGAAAAAGTATACCATGATTCCGCTGATCATTAAAACCCAGGCTTCCGATCAGGAAAGAACCCTTGGTGACGGGGATTGGCAGAATTCTGAAAGGGAGCTTAACGAATACGGGTCGGTCGTTGTGGTCAATGACCCTACCTGCATACAGCCCATGGACGACCTGGTCAGGATGCTCGGTTATGATGATGTCAAACCGGTTTTGTCTACAGAAGAGGCCATTTTATTTGCCATCAATATGTCCTATGACCTCAACAGGGGGTCCGCCGAACAGCTTGTCCAGGATATGGAAGAAAACGGCAGCACCATTATCAGCGAACTGGAGGAAAAAGCGGACTTGCTGGATGATATCAGCGATGCGCCGATCATCAAACTCGTGAATCATATCATCTCACAATCCGTAAAAGCACGGGCAAGCGACATCCACATCGAACCCTACCAGGACAGTTTCAAAGTGCGGTATCGCGTCGACGGTATTTTGTATGACTTCTTAACTCCGCCGAAATGGGTCCAACCCGCGCTGATTTCCAGAATCAAGGTCATGGCAAACATGAATATTGCGGAAAAACGTCTTCCTCAGGATGGTCGTTTGGCCGTGAAAATCGGGCATCAAGAGATCGATGTCAGGGTGTCCACATTGCCGACGTCCTTTGGAGAACGCCTGGTGCTCAGGCTTCTGAATAAATCAGGTTCCTTGATGTCACTTTTGGATCTCGGGCTTGTATCCGACAAATTGGCGACTCTGAACAGCCTGATTCGATCGCCCAACGGGATCATTCTTGTCACCGGCCCCACCGGCAGCGGCAAGACCACAACGCTTTATGCCATTTTATCTTCCATCAATATACCGGATATCAATATTATCACCATCGAAGATCCCATTGAATATCAACTCCAGGGCATCAATCAGATCCAGGTCAACCCGAAGATTGATCTTACCTTTGCCAGAGGTCTCCGGTCGATTGTCAGGCAGGACCCGGATGTTATTCTGGTGGGGGAAATACGGGATCATGATACCGCCGAAATAGCGGTTCAGTCGGCACTGACCGGGCATCTTGTTTTTTCGACACTTCATACCAACGACTCGGCCAGCGCCATTACCCGCCTGGTGGACATTGGCGTTGAACCTTTTCTCATTTCATCCTCTGTTTTGGCGGTAGTGGCCCAGCGGCTGATACGTATTCTTTGCACGGACTGCAAGGAAGCATACACACCTGATGAAGCGGCTTTGGACAGTTTAGGGATAACCCGCGATCAGCTCAAAGACGCCGTCATTTACAGGGCTAAAGGATGCGAAAACTGTTTCCATACCGGTTATAAGGGTCGAATGGGTATTTTTGAGATGATGGTTATGGATTCCAGACTAAAAACTCTCATACTCAAGACCTTTGATTCAAACCAGATTAAAAGCGCGGCATTGAATCGGAACATGGTGACATTGCGTCAGGACGGCATCAATAAGGTGTTAAGCGGAATTTCCACAATAGAAGAGGTACTCAGGGTTACGCAGAGATAAACAATGAACAAGCTGTTTTACTTTATACTTTTTTTGATCGTTTTAGCCGCATTCGGGACCAACGCCTTTGCAGGAAAGGGTGTGAAATCCGATCATCTTAAAGCGGCAAATGGCGATAAAGCAAAAAAGGGTGATACGCTGCTTTTTCCAATTAAAATATATCAAGATTATATCTCAAGCGCCGACGGCGATCGCTGCCCTTCATATCCGACATGTTCACAATACTGCAGCGAGGCCATTAAAAAACACGGCGCCTTCCTGGGATGGATCATGTGCTCGGACCGTCTCATACGTGACGGTCGAGACGAGACAAGATTATCGGATCCTGTCTGGATTAACGGTAAAAAGCGCACGTATGATCCTGTCAGCAATAATGATTTCTGGTGGCAGTGATTATCATGCAGACCCGGAACACCCATTCTGCCTGCCTGCTTTTCGCGCTCGCGTGCTTTATATCTCTCTTTTTCGCGGTGAGCCCGTCTTTTGCCGTCAGCGACGTGCCACCGCCGACGAATCCCCTCATGGTTCTCAGTGCCGATAAGCAGTTTCAATACGCACAAGATCTTTTTTCCGCCAAAGACTATTCAACGGCTTCCGGTGAATACAAGCGGTTTGTCTATTTTTTCCCAAAGGATAGACGGGTGGAATTTGCAATGTACCAAATCGGCATGTCCCATTTTCTCGGCGGACATTATCAGGAAGCCGTCAGCGCCTTTAAAAAATTGACCGAGCAATATTTTGACACCGAATATTCAATAAAATCGTATTATAGAATCAGCGAAGCCTATATTCAAATGAAGGACTTTGAGCAGGCGTTGATCGATCTTAACAATCTGGTGACCATCAGCCATAACCAGGATGTAAAGGATGAGGCCTTCTACCGGATGGGATGGATTTATATCGAAACAGCATCCTGGGATGAAGCAAGACGTTATTTCAACAAAATCAGCGCCAGGAACCGCCGTAAATTTGAACTTGAAAAGCTTTCCGCAGCCCTTGAAAAGGAAACCGCCATCCCCCATAAAAATCCGAAACTGGCGGGGTTCCTGTCCATCGTGCCGGGGGCGGGGTATCTTTACTGCGGCCGCTATCAGGACGCCCTGATTGCGTTTTTGTTAAACGGCGGGTTGATCTACGCGGCCTATGAATCGTTCGATAAAGGGCAGAGTGCCCTCGGCGGCGTCATTTCGTTCGTCGAGTTCGGTTTCTATTCCGGGAACATATACGGCGCGATATCGAGCGCCCACAAATACAACCGGAAAAATACCGGCCAGTTTATTCAGCATTTAAAAGAAAATATCAAAATTAACCTTTCGGCGGATATGAGAAACCAGGGAGTCACCCTCTCTCTTCAATGGTCCTTTTAAGGATGAGATCATTGGATAATGCCACGACGCTGAGCATCTGTCTCTTAAGTTACAGGAGCCATCCTTTTTGCGGCGGGCAGGGCGTTTATGTGCATCATTTGAGCAAAGCGCTCAAGAATTTGGGACATCATGTCGATGTGATCACAGGCCCGCCGGCGCCCAGGCTCGATAAACATATCGATCTTTTTCACCTGCCGGGTCTGGATCTTTATAATCCCGAAAACCTATTTAGAATGCCCTCTTTAAGGGAACTTACAGACCCCGTTAACCTTCTGGAGTGGCTGGGTGTTTCCACCATGGGATTCCCCGAGCCTTTGACATTCGGACTCAGGGCCCATCGATTTCTTAAAAAAAATTTTTCAAATTACGATATCGTTCACGACAATCAGAGTCTCTCATACGGCATCAGATCGATCAACACCCGGATGCCGACCATCGCCACCATTCATCACCCCATCACGGTCGACCGGGACCTGGCCGTAAAAGCCGCGCGAACGTTTTGGGCAAAGATCAAGCAATTGAGATGGTATTCTTTCATCGGCATGCAAAAAAAGGTTGCCGGAACTTTATCCCGCATCATCACGGTTTCAAATGCTTCGAAGCAGGACATCGGGAGGGATTTTAAGATACCCCTTGAGCGGTTCAGGGTTGTCCCCAACGGTATCGATACGGATTTGTTTTATCCGATACCCGGAATCAAAAGGGAAAATAACCGTATCATTGTGACCAGCAGCGCTGAAACGCCTTTAAAAGGTCTTCGTTATTTATTGCAGGCAGTGGCTGCCATTTCGGCGTTTCGCCACATCAAACTGGTTGTCGTCGGTGATCTGAGACAAAACGGTGATATCGAAGGCTGCATCAGAAGCCTTGGCATAAAAGATTGCGTGGGGTTTACGGGCCGAATTGACAGCGATGCGTTTGTTCGGCAATATGCAAAGGCCGGTATCGCCATCGTGCCGTCCATATACGAGGGTTTCGGTTTTCCTGCCGGCGAGGCCATGGCGTGCGGCGTTCCGGTCATCAGCACCACGGGCGGTGCTTTGCCGGAAGTCGTGGGTGATGCCGGGATTCTGGTTCCGCCCGCAAATCCAAAGGCGCTGGTCGATGCTGTTTTAACCCTGATGGACCGGCCTGAGCAGGCACAAAGGATGGGGCGCGCGGGTTTTCATAGGGTTCGGGAACGATTTACATGGAAGCGGGCGGCTGAAAAGACCGTTGAGGCTTACAAGGAGACCATTCGTGATTACCGTCGACTTTGACCGGCTCTGCCGATCCGATCCGAAGGGCCTATCGGCCGGCCGAATACTGGATGTCGGCTGCGGAACAGGTCGACACATGACGGCGGCCCTTAGATTCCTGGAAGCAAAAGTCGTTGGCGCGGACATCGACATCGATGATGCGGTTGCGGCAAAAAGCAGGCTGAATACCCATCAAAAAAACGGCGGCCATGGCAACAGTGACGTTATTGCGGCCGATGTGTGTGCACTTCCCTTTCAGGACAACTTTTTTGACCTGATTCTTTGTTCGGAAGTGCTGGAACACATTCAACATCACAAAATCGCCGTCTCTGAAATTGCCAGGGTGTTAAAACCGGGGAGGAACCTTGTTGTCAGTGTCCCAAGATATCTGCCGGAGCGAATTTGCTGGGCGCTTTCCGACGGATACCGTAATGCACCCGGCGGACATGTTCGCATCTATTCGCTAAAAGCGCTGACGGGACTTTTACAGCGTGCAGGGCTGATAAGATGGGGGCTTCATTTCGCCCACAGCCTGCACACCCCTTACTGGTGGCTGAAATGTCTTGTCGGCCCGGACCGCGGCGATTGCAACCTGGTGAATCAGTATCACCGTTTTCTGGTATGGGATATGATGAAAAAACCGTGGATCACACAAATCCTGGAAAAAATGCTCAATCCTGTTCTGGGGAAGAGTATTGTGTTATATCTGAAAAAGGAAGATATAAATTGAGACCTTGGTCTCAAAATAAATTAGCCGTAAGGGTACCTATGTACTAGATTAATAATGATTACTTTCGGAGACGTTGAGGAATATCCCTTAAGTCATGCCGTTTCAGCACACCCAAGGTGTCGACCATGGGGAGCTCTTTGAAAAGACCCGATGCAGCCGCCATTTTGTAAATATGATAGGGCGCCTGGCCGCCTTTCTCGGGATCTTCGAAAATGTCGTGGATCAGCAAATAGCCGTTGGGCATAATGTGCCCGGACCATGCAATATAGTCCGTGTATGCTGCTTTATAAGAATGGCCGCCGTCGATAAAAACCAGGCTCAAGGGGGTTGCCCATGCCCGCGCTGCGATATCGGACTTGCATACCAAGGGAACGACCGTATCCACGAGTTCGGCGGTTTCTATGGTTTTTCGAAATGCTCTGAATGTATCCACCTGCGAGATTTCAAGGTCGAAAAGGTCGGGATCGAAATATCCCTCTCCGGGCTGCTGTTCCTCGGACCCTCTGTGATGATCGATGGAAAAGAGAATACTGTTGTTATGTCTGCAGGCGGAACCGATATAGACGGTCGATTTGCCGCAGTAACTTCCGATTTCCAGACAGGGCCCGAACCGGCTGGCTTCCAACGCAATGTTATACAGGGCCATTCCTTCACGGGCGTCCAGAAAACCTTTAACGGTTTTTAACAGATGTTCATCCGGCTTCATGTTGCTTAGAAGTGGTTTCAA
>CAZQAF010000028.1:0-35460 GCA_964591175.1 uncultured Desulfobacteraceae bacterium
CCAACTGCCACCCGCTAAGCGGGTAGCTTGAAATTGTCCGCCGCTTTATGGCGGATAAAGGCATAGGCGCATCCGTGCTTTCAACGTTTAACTTGCATCCGTATGTAAAGCACCCGGTTTGATTTGCAAGACCCCCTCGCCCCGCATCTTTCCCTGCCTTGACAACAACAAATTTGCGGTTAGCTTTAAATTAAGATCATGCACTGATTTCTTTTCTGTTTATCAATCATAAGGAACATGGACAATGCGTCGTGCAATCATCATATCAACACTGTTCGGACTTGTAGCCGGCGTGCCGTCAACGGGCCTTGCGCAGTCGGGGAGGTGGAGCCCGAAAAGAGGGTGATCCTATTGTCAAAATACATCAGACACCCCATTGTTTTACCGTCTCATCAAAACGATATCGAAGTGAGGTAAAGGGTGTCAGCCCGTTATCATCGCCTTATTACTCCACCGAAGCCCCGTTGCGAAATTTTGTGGATCGGACCGGGGATACACCGTACATGATATCATGTGGCCATGGGTGATTGACTCCCGTAGCCGGACAATCAACAGCGCAAAGAAGGAGGATGTTCATGACCCCGAAGCATCCTTTTATTAAGCGATGGGCAGTCCTGGTTCTCGCGCCGCTCATGCTCCTGCCGGCACTGCCGCCAATTCCGGCCAGGGCATCGACCGACGGGCCGCCATCGGCGTTGCGGGAGGCGCAGATCCCGATCGATGGGTGGCCGAAGAAGACGAAAATCAACGGCAATACCCTTACGATATACCAACCACAGGTCGAAAGCTGGAAAGGTGACGTCTTGGAAGCGCGTGCCGCGGTGGCGGTGGAGACGCCCGCCGCACCGGCCCCGACCTATGGCATGATAAGGTTTACCGCTCGAACCGAGGTCGACAAGCCAGCCGGCATGGTGACACTCGCCGACTTCCGTTTGACAAAGGCGATCTTTCCGGACGACCAAGGAAAGTCGCGCCAATACAAGACCGCGCTCAGCACTTTCGCATCGAACAAACGGCCGATGACCATTGCATTAGAGCGCCTGGAGGCCAACCTATCGGTCACCCGGGCGATCTACGGGGTGGAGCGTCAGCCGATCGCCAACGCCCCGCCGCGGATCATCGTCAGTGAGACACCGGCGCTTCTGGTGCTCGTGGACGGCAAACCGACATTGCGGCAACTTCCCGGTACGGATTTTCTTCGCGTTATCAACACGCGGGCGCTGATCCTCCTGGACAAATCAAGCGGGCGATATTTCCTTTACACGGTGGGCCATTGGTTCGAAGCGCGCGACATCCAAGGTCAGGAGCACCCCCTGACTGTTGATCGGCCGCGCCTGGAGGAAGCTAAAAAAGTTGCCGAAAAGACCGGACAGGTCAGCCTTATGTCGAATTCCGAGGCGAAGAAGGCTTTCGGCGACACAACGCCCAGGATCTATGTCAGCCTCAAACCGGCATCACTTGTAGTTCTGAGAGGTCAGCCGCAAATGCAGCCCATCGCGAATACGGGGCTGCTCGAAGTCAGCAACACCACGACCGACTTCTTCCTCAACACCGGCGATCAAAAATATTACGTGCGCCTTACCGGAAGATGGTTCAGGGCGCCGAACCTGAACGGCCCATGGGACTTCGTGGCTGCGAATGCGCTGCCCAAGGACTTTGCGAAAATCCCCGCCACACATCCGAAAGCCGACGTTCTCGCCTCTGTCGCCGGCACGCCGCAGGCCAAAGAGTCGCTGATCGCGAACAGCATCCCCCAGACGGCGACGGTAAATCGGAACAAAGCGACCCTTAGGGTGACGTACGACGGTAAGCCCAGATGGCGGTCGATTCCGGGCACGCCACTTTCGTATGCTGCAAACGCGCCAATCCCCGTAATTCGGGTCGATGGCAAAAGCTATTATGCCGTGCATAACGGGGTGTGGTTTGTTGCGACTTCGCCGGGCGGGGTGTGGGCTGTGGCGGCATCGGTGCCGGCGGTGATCTACACCATCCCGCCCTCCTCTCCGATGCATTATGTCACCTATGTGCGGGTGTACGGCGCAACAGCATCCACCGTGTATGTCGGCTATACGCCGGGCTACATGGGCACCGTCGTCGCGCCCACCGGCGTCGTGGTTTTCGGAACCGGGTACGCATATAGGCCGTGGATTGGTTCCGTCTACTATCCACCGCCGGCCACTTACGGTTACGGCGCAACTATTGCGTATTCGAGCTGGGGCGGATGGGCAGTAGGCTTCGGGTTCGGCTACCCGGTCTATCCGCCGTACTGGGGTCCGTATGCCTATGGAGCGGGCTTTGCCGCCGGTATGGCGTTCGGGGCAGCCGCATGGGGCTGCTGCTGGTACGGCAGCTATAACGTGACAATCAATAATGTCTATCACCACTGGAGCGCCGGCACGGTCACCACATCCAAGGGGACCTACCATTACGCACGCGCCGGCCACACTTCGGAGGTGAAGGGGCCGGAGGGTAACCGTTACGTCGACCACAACGGCAACGTCTATCGTAAAGAAAACGGCCAGTGGCAACATTACCAGAACGGTAGCTGGAACAACATCAACACCCAGCAAGTCAAGCAACAGGCGAGCGATCGCATGAACGCGGCGCGCCAAAAAGATTCCACACTGGGAAGCGCCGGCTCGCAGAGCCGGTTGCTCGACCGTATGCAATCGGCACGAGAAAACGGTGAAAACCGTTTTCAGCAATTCCGATCCAAGAGCGGATTCTCGAACTTTCGCAACAGCGAATTTTTTACCGATATGCACAGCCGATCCGGGGAAGGGAGTCTCGGCGGGCATCAATGGGGAGGCGGCCGGCTTGGGAGCTTTCGGGGCGGCGGCTTCGGCGGCTTCGGCGGCGGCTTCCGCCGATGACGGCTTCGATGGAGGAGAGGATGCCCCGTTTAGCGGTGCCGCATCAGCTGGCTGTTCGTTGCCCGGTTGCGGAAAGGAGAGCATCATCACGTACTCGATCCGGATGGTGGATAAAACCGTCTGATCGGTAGAATTGGTTTGACAACCTTGTCCCTGAGGATCATATAATTGAAGGAGAACCTGACGATGAAAAAATTCAGCGCTTTTTTTGTGTGTTTTGCGGTGCTTCTCTTATGGCTGATGCCGGTTTCCGTTTCAGCTCAGCAAGAAGGAGTGGAAGAGTTACGGCAACTCATGGAAAATACGACGCCCGAGCAGCGGGCGCAATTCCAGGACCGATGGATGAAAAAGGCCCTTGATCTTAGCAACGACCAAGTCGCAAAAGTCGGCAAAATAAATCTTCGCACTGCAAAGCAAATGCAGTCAATTTACGAGACCCCTGAGGGGAGATTCAGAAAATTCCGGCAACTCATGAGAGCAAGAGACGCCAAAGACAGCGAACTGCGGAATGTGTTGACAGGAGCGCAATTCTCGAAATACCAGGCCAAAAAAGAAGAAATGTGGCAAAAAATGCATACAATGCGTAAAATGAAATGATGCAAAGAATAAAACGTCCTACCCGCTGTTAAAAACGAGTCCTTATCAATTAATAACAAGTTCCTATCCTTTTACCAGACATGGAAACTTCTTAAAGACAAAGGAGGGTTGCATGATTCGGTCGGCAGTAGTGCGCACACTTTTGGCTTTGGTCGTGTTCGCCTGGTGTTCGGAAGCGGCAACAACGCGAGCGGGAGTGTTGACGCTGGACAATGCGCTTGAATTGGCCATGCAAAATAATCTCAAGGTGGAAAACGCCGGGCTGGAGGTGGGCAAAGCCGGAGACAGCGTCGCCGCGGCCCGCACCCGGCGTCTGCCGTCGTTCAATCTGACGGTGCTGGAGAAGAGAAACCTCACCGAAGAGAGTTATGAATTCAAGCAAGGCGTTTTCGGCACATACCCGGGAATCGGACCTATTCCGGCAAACGACACCGAAATCGAAACGCATCCGGGCTTCACCACCATTATGGAAGCCAGTTTGGAACAACCGCTTTTGCAGCTTTACCGCATCAATCTGAACATCGAGCAGCGTGAAACCAAGCAGGCAATAACCCGGCAGGAATTGAGAGCCCAGCGGCAGCGTGTGGCCAACGACGTCAAGCAGGTGTACTATAAGCTGCTCCAAACAAAAGGCGCGCTTCGGGCCATCGATGAATCCATCGTCTTTTACCGCAATCTGGACCAATTGCTTGAGCGGTATCTCGCTGAGGGAACGGTCCTCAAATCCGAAAGCCTGGAGGCGAAAACGCGCCTGGCCAAGTCGGAATATGACGCGCTCACCCACCGAAACGACCTGGCAACCGAAAAAGAAAAACTCAACCATCTCATTGGGCGTGATATCTCCGTTGCGTTCAAGGTCAGCCCGGTTCCCGAAAGCACCGTTTACGACGTCGACCTGGAAGCGGCCCAAGCCCTTGCACTGCAACAACGGCCTGAAATAAAAGAAGCGGATCTAAAAGTCCGACACGCCGAATACGATCGGCGCATCAAACAGTCGGCGTACATTCCCGATCTCTCATTCAAAGCCAGCTACTATACGCCGTTCAACACGGAACTTTTGCCCCGAAACGTGGCTTCGGTGGGCCTCTTTTTGAGATGGGAATTTTTTGACTGGGGTCGCAAAGGGGACAAGTTGGCGGAGACATGCAAGGCGGTAAAACAGGCAGACAACGCGGTCCGCCAGACCAAGGACAACGTGATCATTGAAGTGAACCACCAGTACCGAAAATTGCAGGAATCCCGGGTCCGGTTAAAGGTGGCGCGACTGTCACGGGACACCGCCAAAGAAAAATTGCGCGTCGCCATGGACCAATACAAACATAAGGCGGTGTTGCTGAAAAGCGTTCTGCAGGATGAAACGTCACTGGCGGAGTCGAATCGTCAATACGAAGATGCACTGTTGTCATTTTGGAAAGCCAAGGCCGATTTCGAAAAGGCCATCGGGGAGGAATGAATGAAAAACGCTGTCTTATGGTTGATCGGTATTCTGGCATGCGTATCGGCAATGGCGGGCTGTTCCCGGGAAGACGTTTATGAGAAGCCGTTGAAGCCCGTTCGCGTAGCGGCCGCAAAGCCGTATTCGGGAAGTCGCGGAATACGATATTCGGCTTCCATTAATCCGTACAGCCAGGTGAATATGGCGTTCAAAGTCAGCGGTTACGTGCGAGCGATCCTCCGGAAACAGGGCGCCGATGGGCGCACGCGCGACGTGCAGGAAGGTGACCGGGTAACGGCTAACACCGTTTTGGCATGGGTGCAGGATAGCACCTATGTGGATAAAGTGAACCAGGCAAAGGCTCAATTGGCCGGGAATCTGGCCGCGTTGAAGAAAGCCCGTCTTGACTTTGCTCGTGCAAAAAGCCTCTACGCGACCCAAAGCCTTACCAAACCCGACTACGATGCCGCCGTTGAAGAACTCAGCGTGGCCATAGCGCAGGTGAATGCGTCCAAAGCGCAATTGAAGGCGGCAAAGACAAACCTCGACTATTGTAAACTAAAAGCCCCGATGGGGGGCGTCATCCTGTCACGGAACATCGAAGTGGGGGCATTGGTGGCGCCGGGAACCGTCGGCTTCGTCTTATCGGATACGTCTTCGGTAAAGGCGGTGTTCGGCGTCCCCGGATCCATGCTAAACACGCTTAAGCTTGGTAAACTTCTGGCGATCCGAACCGAGTCGGTGCCCAACATAAAATTCCAAGGCCGGATCACGGCCATTTCCCCTGCCGCAAATACGAAAAGTCGTGTTTTTGAAGTGGAAATCACGATTCCCAACCCGCAAAACCAACTGAAACCCGGAATGATCGGCGCTTTGGAGGTGGAAGGTTCTACAGCACCGGAATTTATCGTGGTGCCGTTGAGTGCCGTCGTGAGATCCTCATCCGATCCCACCGGCTATGCCCTCTTTGTTGTCGAAGGTTCCGGAGGCAGGCAAGTGGCTCGAATTCGCAACGTGAAACTCGGCGGCGTATTGGGGAATATGATCGCCGTAGACCAGGGCGTCAAGGCCGGTGAGCGGGTCATCATTGCAGGCGCAACCATGGTCGTAAATGGCGAAAAGGTGCGGGTGATACCTTGAATTGATTGGAAGATTCCATGGCCCACAAAAGTGACGATGAAATTGTCCGAACGACGCACAACACGGCGCGTTTTTTTACCGAAAACAGAAGTATATCCTGGGTTTTGCTCCTTGGTGTGATCCTCTGGGGAATCTATGGATATATGAATATCCCCAAGCGCAAAGACCCTTACATCCCGGTGAGGCAAGCCACCGCCGTAACGCCCTGGCCCGGCGTCAGCGCGGAAAAAGTCGAACAACTGGTGACGCGACCGGTGGAGGAGAAAATTGCGGAAAATTCCGCCATCCACAAACCCGGTCCCACTGAATTCGGCATCAAATCCACCACGCTCCCCGGCCTTTCCATTGTTCAGATTCAACTTGGAGAAAATATCTCCGATACCCAAAAGGAGTTCAACAACATTAACCTCAGGCTGAACAGCCTCAATGACAGTCTGCCCCAGGGGGCGGGCCCTATACAATTCAATAGCGGCTTCGGCGAAACAGCCGCGTTAATGCTCACCGTGGCCAGCCCTAAAGAGAGCGGCGTGGAAATCTCATTGAGGGCCCGCGAGATCAGAAAAGCCATCGAACAGGTTCGATCCCTGACCCCTCATGGGAAAACAAACACCAGGATGGCGGTGGTCGCGGCGTTTCCGAAATCCGACGATACCCGGATACCCGCTCGGATGCGCGATATGCTTTCCCGGGCCTTGGCTTACGCCAAGCTCGCCAGTGATATCCTGCCCATCCAGGGACCGGGATATGTGGGACTCGACGCCAACATGCACGCCGATGAAAAAACCATCCTGGCATTTGTTCATCAGTTCACTCAAAATGGGTTGGGCTTATCGGGGATCTATCCCGATGTTTGGCCGCCGGTGGTGATCCGCGACCCAAAGGAAACCGAATCCGAACTTTCCCGGGTGGCCGGTGATAAATACAGTTACGCAGCCCTTGACGATATTACGGGTCTCATGAAAAGGGTCTTGCTGACCGTCCCCCAGGTATCAAAGATCCAGCGCTCGGGCGTTCTCCCGGAGCGGGTGTATCTCTCCTATTCCCAGGAACGGCTCGCCTCCTACGGTGTGCAGCCGTCCAACATCAAGGCCATCCTCAACGCGCGTAACATAACCCTTCCCGGCGGTGTGCTGCAGGTCGGAGACAACAATCTCATCATCGATCCCTCGGGTCAGTTCACCAGCGCCAAGCAGATCGGCGACGTGATCATCACCAACACGTCCGCCGGAACACCGGTGTATTTACGGGATCTTGTATCCATATATCGGGGCTACCAAAGCCCTCCGACCTTCCTCAATTTCTATACCTTCAAAGATGCCAAAGGCTGTTGGCATCGAACCCGCGCCATTACACTGGCCGTACAGATGCGCGCCGGAGAACAAATCGGCGAATTCGGGAAAAACATTGACGCGGCGATAACGAAACTGAAGCAGGATTTGCCCGATGGTCTCATCATCGCCAAAACCTCCGACCAACCGCGCCAGGTCCGGGAAAACATCGATCTCTTTATGACCGCACTTTATGAGGCGATTGCCCTGGTGGTTTTCGTGTCGCTGCTCGGTTTCTGGGAATGGCGCTCCGCCTTGCTCATGGCCATTTGTATCCCTATTACCCTGGCCATCACCTTTGGGATGATTTTCTCGCTGGGGATCGATTTGCAGCAGGTCTCCATTGCAACCCTGATTATCGCGCTGGGGTTGCTGGTGGACGATCCCATCGTCGCCGGCGATGCCATCAAGCGCGATCTGGCTGAAGGCCACCCATCGCTGGTATCCGCCTGGCTGGGCCCCACAAAACTCGCCAAAGCAATCATGTTTGCGACCATTACCAATATCGCCGCCTATCTGCCGTTTCTCCTGCTGCCCGGGAATACGGGGACCTTTCTCCGCAGTCTGGCAATCGTCATGGCATGTACACTCATCGCTTCGCGTCTTGTCTCCATGACCTTTCTCCCGCTGCTGGGATACTACTTGCTGAGACCGTCCAAAAGAGCCGAGCGCTCCATCGAGGAGCGCAGCGAGAAAGGATTCACGGGATTTTACTACAAGGTCGGTCATTTCGCCGTTGATCACCGCTGGCTCGTATTTCTTTCATCACTGGTCTTTTTGGGCCTGGGGATCTACGAAGGCAAACAGCTCAAAACCTCCTTTTTCCCGGACGATGTTCAATATCTGTCCTATCTGGATATTCGACTGCCTGAGAGCGCGCCGCTTTCGTCAACCAATGACGTTGCCATCCGCGCCCAGAAGATCGTTGAAGAAGTGACCGCCGAATATGGAAAAGAACACCCGGACAAAAATAACAAACCGCGGGAGATCCTGAAATCCGTGACCACTTTCATCGGCGGCAGCAGTCCACGGTTTTGGTTCTCGCTGACCCCCCAACTGAGCCAGCTGAATTATGCTCAGCTCATTATCGAGGTCAAGGACAAAGACTACACCCCTCAACTGGTGGCCCCCCTTCAACGGAGACTCTCGGCGGAAATCGCCGGCGCCCGGGTGGATGTTCGCCAGCTCCAGACCAATCCCGTTGAAGTGCCGATTGCCATACGCATTTCCGGCAAGGCCGACATCAATACCCTTAACGAAAACCAGGATATCAGGACCCTCAGGTCCCTGGCAGATCAGGTCAAGGGCATTCTGCGCCCGATTCGGACTGCAGGCCGCATACATGACGACTGGGGCTCGGAAAGCTTTGTGGTAAAGCTTCAGGTTGATCCGGATCTCGCCAATGAATCCGGCGTAACCAACCAGGATGTCGCCACTTCGTCAACGGCCGCCATGAACGGCATCCAGGTCACCACGTTGCGGGAGGGAGACAAACAGATCCCGGTACTGGTGCGACTGCTTCCGGACGAAAGGGCAAAACTTTCCGACATTCAAAACTTGTATATCTATTCCCTGCAAAGCCAGCGGAAAGTGCCTTTCCTGGAGATTTCGTCACTGAAATACAACATGCAAACGGAAAAGATCTGCCGGCTGGAGCACTTCAGGACCATCACCGTACAAGGTTTTCCGGTTCCCGGATCACTTCCGTCCGAGGTCATGCGTGTCGCAACCCCCCGATTGAAAAAGTTGGAAAAATCCCTGCCGCCCGGATACAACATGACCATCGGCGGAGAACAAGCCAAACAAACGCGAGGATTCAGAAACCTGATGATGGTGCTGGCCATTTCCGTTGCAGCCATCTTTTTGGGCTTGGTGTTTCAGTTCAACAATGCCGTAAAGCCGTTTCTCGTATTTGCCGCAGTGCCTTACGGCGCCGTGGGGGCGCTGACGGCATTGGACATCATGAATGAACCTTTCGGTTTTATGGCTTTTTTGGGCATCGCCAGTTTGGTGGGGGTGATCGTCAGCCATGTCATCGTGCTGTTTGATTTCATTGAAATGATGCATGAAAAAGGAGAGCCGCTGCGCGAATCGCTCCTCCAGGCCGGCATCATACGGCTGCGACCGGTGATGATCACCGTGGGAGCGACCGTGCTGGCCCTCTTTCCCCTGGCCATGCATGGCGGACCGCTCTGGCAGCCGCTGTGTTATGCACAAATCGGGGGGCTGGCCCTGGCAACCTTCATTGAACTGCTGCTGGTGCCCGTACTCTATGCCATATTCGTTCTGGATCTGAAAATCGTGAAATGGGAGACAAAATCAAGCAAGTGACATCGGCGTAACCGATGATGCGCGAAGGATCATCATTTTTCACGACCGGCGAGCTGCACGGTGAACACAATTTGATCCCCGTCAACATCGGCTGAAACGGTTGTGCCTTCCGAAATATTTCCCTGCAGGATCTCCATGGACAGCGGATTTTCGATATATTTTTGAATGGCCCGCTTGAGAGGTCGCGCACCGTACACCCGGTCGAATCCTTTTTCAGCCAGAAATGAACGGGCGTTGTCGGAAAGCTGAAGCGTCATATTCATCTCGGCCAGCCTCGATTCCAGCCGCTTCATCTGGATATCCACGATATCCCCGATCTGGGCCTCGGTCAAATTGTGAAAAATGATGATTTCGTCGATCCGGTTTAAAAATTCGGGTTTAAAACTGGCCCGAAGGGCTTCGGTCACCTTATCTTCCATTTCTTCCCGGCTGGATCCATCGAGTTCCTGGATCCACCGGCTGCCGACATTGGATGTCATGATAATGATGGCATTTTTGAAATCGACCGTCCTTCCGTGGCCGTCGGTCATGCGCCCGTCATCCAATATCTGAAGCAACACGTTAAACACCTCGGGATGTGCTTTTTCAATTTCGTCGAACAGCACAACAGCGTAAGGCCGTCTCCGGACCGCCTCCGTCAGATACCCCCCTTCCTCGTATCCTACGTATCCGGGCGGCGCGCCGATGAGCCTTGCCACCGCATGTTTTTCCATGTATTCCGACATATCGATGCGGATAATGGCCTGGTCGCTGTCGAAAATAAATTCCGCCAGGGCTTTTGCCAGCTCTGTCTTGCCGACACCGGTCGGTCCCATGAATATAAATGAACCGATGGGCCGGTTGGGGTCCTGCAAGCCGGAACGGGCCCTGCGCACGGCATTAGAAACCGCTGATATGGCCTCTTCCTGTCCGATCACTCTTTCCGACAGGCGATCTTCCATATAAACCAGTTTTTCTCTCTCGCCCTCGAGCATCCTGATGACCGGAATTCCCGTCCATCTGGATAAAACTTGAGCAATGTCTTCGGCATCGACCTCCTCTTTGAGCATTTTTCGATGTTTTTGCAGCCCGGCCAGTTTTTCGTTGGCATCTTTTAATTGGTTTTTAAGCTCAGCGGATTTCCCGTACCGAATCTCCGCGACCCTGGCAAAATCCCCTTCCCTTTCCGCCTGCTGTTCTGCAATGCTGAGCTGCTCCTGCTGCTCTTTGATGGTTCTGATGGCCTGGATGAAATCCTTTTCTTTCTGCCAATGGGCTTTCATTTCAAGAATTTCATCGGTCATGTTGCCGATTTCCATCTCCAGTTTTGCCAGGCGATCCTTTGAGGCAGTATCCGATTCTTTCTTCAACGCTTCTCTTTCGATTTCAGCCTGGGTGATCTTGCGTTGGATTTCATCGATCTCTACCGGCATGCTGTCGATTTCGATCCTGAGCTTTGACGCGCACTCATCGATCAAATCAATGGCTTTATCCGGCAAAAAACGATCGGAAATGTACCGATGAGAAAGCGTTGCCGCAGCCACAATGGCTGAATCCTTGATCCGCACGCCGTGATGGACTTCATACTTCTCCTTGAGACCGCGCAGAATCGAAATGGTATCTTCCACGGTGGGTTCGAGAACCATCACCGGTTGAAAACGCCTTTCAAGGGCGGCATCTTTTTCAATATATTTTCGATATTCGTTGATGGTGGTGGCACCCACGCATCGCAGCGTGCCCCTTGCAAGGGCCGGTTTGAGCATGTTGGATGCATCCATGGCGCCTTCACTGGCGCCGGCGCCCACCAGAGTGTGCAATTCATCGATAAAAAGGATGACCTCCCCTTCTGCCTTTTCCACTTCTTTAAGGACCGCTTTCAGACGATCTTCAAATTCTCCCCGGTATTTTGCACCGGCAATGAGCGCCCCCATATCCAGGGCAACGAGCCGCCGGTTCTTAAGGGTCTCGGAGACATCTCCGGCCACAATGCGCTGGGCCAGCCCTTCGACAATAGCGGTCTTTCCCACGCCCGGTTCGCCGATCAGCACGGGATTGTTTTTGGTTCGGCGGGACAGCACCTGGACGATTCGCCGGATCTCATCATCACGGCCGATCACCGGATCGAGCTTTCCCAAACGGGCCAGATCAGTGAGATTGCGGCTGAACTTATCCAAAGCCTGGTATTTTTCTTCAGGATTCGGATCAGTTATCCGCTGGGAGCCGCGAATATCCATGAGAACCTTAAGAATAGATTCCCTTTTTATTCCCTTTGCTTTGAGAATCCTGGCCGCATCTCCTTTTTTTTCGTCGGCGATTCCCAAAAAGATATGCTCGATGCTGACATACTGGTCTTTCATGCTGGCGGCTTCCGCAAATGCGGTATCGAGAACACTTTTGGTCCTTGAAGAAATATAGCTTTCGCCGACGGCCCCGCCGCTCACCTTGGGGAGTTTGTCAATGGCATTGGACAACTCATGGGAAATATCGCCGACCGAGACCCCCATTTTGTTGAGTATGGCCCGGGCAATGCCTTCGGGTTCATCGAGCATGGTCGAAAGCATATGTTCGGGCTCGATCTGCTGATTGTTATGCGACGACGCCAAAGATCGCGCATTTTGAATGAGTTCTTGAGATTTTATGGTGAATTTGTCAAAACGCATTCATTCCTCCGGTTTATGTTATTTTTAAGCGCCTAAAAAATAACCATTGACGGCTTAATGTCAAACGCATTAAAGAAATGATTTTTATCATGTAAGGAGGAATCAATTTGCTCGGTACCATCGTCAACACGCTGGCCATCATTGCCGGCAGCCTGTTGGGTTTTGTTTTCAGAGGCGGCATCCCCAAAAAATACCAGATAACCATCATGCAGGCCATCAGCCTCGCGGTGATACTCATCGGTCTTAAAATGGCATTTAAAACCGATGATGTATTGCCGGTCATTTTCAGCCTGGTCATCGGAAGCCTGTTGGGAGAGTTTTTAAAAATAGAAACCCGGCTGGAGAACTTGGGAAAACGGCTTGAAACCAAATTTGCAAAAGCCGGAGACGGTATCGCCAAAGGATTTGTGGTGGCCAGTCTGGTTTTTTGCGTGGGGTCAATGGCCATCGTGGGGTCAATGGAAAGCGGGCTGACCAATAACCATCACACCCTGTTTGCCAAGTCTGCCCTGGATGGCGTAACCTCCATTGTTTTTGCGTCGACATTCGGCATCGGCGTGTTGTTTTCCTCGATTTCAGTTTTCGTATACCAGGGGTTCATTACCCTGACCGCGTCATTGATGAAACCGTTTTTGATTCCGTCGGTCATCAACCAAATGTCCGGCGCCGGCGGTCTGCTCATCATGGCCATCGGTTTTAACCTCCTTGAGATTCGAAAAATCAAAGTCGGAAACATGCTTCCCGCCATATTTATTCCACTCGTCTACTATATGCTGAAACAGTTGATAAACTTATTCTGATCTTCAATAGTGGTGTATCCCCTTCCTGAACTAAATTCATTACTGAGATATATATTTTCGAAAAAGTAAGGTATCACAGACGGGAGAGAGATGCGGGAAAATTTTCCAGATCGATCAATTTTCCGGGACGAGCGGATGTCGATAAGGTCGAAGCCTCCATGGAAAATGGTGTGTTGCGAGTAATCATTCCCAAGTCCGAGGCTGCCAAATCCCGCCAAATTACGGTGAAGTAGACTTCCCGAAAATTTTAAAGGAACCCGGATAAAGCGTGATCATGGGATGAAAAATCAATCTTCATCTTTCCCGGTCAGAAACAACCAGAAAAGGGTCATTCCGACCAGTGTCGCGATGACCAGCAAATAGGTAACGGATTCCGTATGCGTCATAAAATCCTGAAGCGTATAAAAAACCTGATCCATGGTACAAGCCTTTCTTAGTGCGCATCCTTATAATCCGGATGTTCATATAAAATGGGCATTCGGGTGACGATAAAGCGGTATAGGACTAAACCGATCATAATGATAAAGACGGAGATTCCGATTTCCGTCCAGCGCGGGAAATATCGTTCATCCGGCGGCAGTTGCCAGTTGAATGCCACAAGGCAGACATTGAACCTGTTAAGGATAACGCCAAACACGGCTAAAACCGACGTCCATTTTATCAACCCCGTGCTTTTTATGCGGACACCAATGGCATACAGAACGCTCGGTAGGGCCACAAAACCCAATAGCTCCACCAGAAACCACATTCCATATCCGGTTTTAAGGTAATGCCAGTTGTTAGCGGAAGATATGCCCATAACCTTGACGGCGAAATATCCTGCCAAAACATAGGATGCGGCTTTGCCGAATCCTAAAGTGATATCATTGGCTTCTTTGAGATGGGTCGCATCCATTTTGTAAGCAAAGAACCGGTGGGAAAACGTGCTTTCTAAAATGACCATGGAGAGTCCTGCAATGATGCTGGTAACAAAAAAGTAAATGGGGATATAAGATGAATACCATAACGGATGCAGTTTCGACGGTGCGATCAAAAACAGAGAACCCAGCGAGGACTGGTGCATGGTGGACAGTACCACACCGAATATGGTGAGAAGGATGGTCAGTTTGACCACGAGATTGCGGGCTTTTTTCAATCCCAGCCATTCCAGGGCCGCCGGAGAGAATTCGACAAAGAGAATCGTCAGGTAAGTGGCGACACAGAGACCCACTTCAAAGAGTACGGAAGTGGTCCCTTGTTGGACGAACAGGGGGTAAGGGAGACGCCAGGGGCGACCCACATCGTACTGCAGTGCCAGAACAACCAGGAAATACCCCAAAAAGGCCGTGAGGATGGCAGGCCTCACCGCGGAATGGTATTTTTTCATTCCAAACAGGTAAACCGCCGCTGATGTCACATACCCCCCGGCTGCCAGCGCCACGCCGCAGAGAAGATCAAAGCTGATCCACAGCCCCCAGGGATTGTAGTCGGAAAGATTTGTAACGGCGGCCAATCCGCCTGTAAATCGCAGATAGGTGAGATAAACACCCATACCCAAAACGATTAAGGCAATGAAATTAAAGAGGCTGAAAATTGATCTTTGTTCTCCGGTCGTTACTTGGGACATCAGGATTCCTCCTCGGTTTGGGTCGTGGCAGCGCCTTTTTTATCCATTGCAGCAGCGACAGCTTGTTCTTTTTCTGTTCGGGCAATCTTTTCTTTGCGTTTAGAAACCGCGTAAATACCGGCCAGAAGCGCCGGCCACAGCCCTGCGATGACCGGCACGGAGCTTAACGCGCCTGCAGTCAATTGGGGTGCGGGGGTCACTCCCAGGTCTTCACGCATCCCCAGGTCTTTAAAGGGAGTTCCGGAAATATACAGCCAACTGCTTCCTCCCATTTCATGTTCACCGTAAATATGATCCACATACCGATCCGGGTGTTTTTGGAACCGCATCCGGGCGAGTTTGATCATCTCTTTTCGTTTTCCGAAACTGAGCGCTTCCATGGGGCAGGCCTCGACACAGCCGGGAAGCTGTCCTTTGATGATTCTCGGATAGCACATGGTGCATTTTTGGATTCGCGGTGTCAGCACCTGGTCGTATTCGTAGGTGGGGATCTCAAAAGGGCAGGCGATCATACAATACCGGCAGCCGACACATACGGAGGAATCGTAGATCACGGCGCCGGTGCTCGTCTTGGTTAACGCCCTGACAAAACAGGCGGACGCACATGCCGGCTCCAGACAGTGGTTACATTGTTTCTTATAAAACACAGGTCCTTTGGATGGGCCTTTGTTTTCATATTTATTGACCACAGTATATGCTTTGGTAGTGGTCCTGCGGTGCTTATCCAGAACGGCGAGATCCGTAAAGGGTTTATCCGGCGGTGGCAGATGATTTACTTTATTGCAGGCATCTTCACAGGTACGGCATCCCACACACAGCGTGATATCATGCAGTATCGCAAAACTGTTGGGATAACCGGTAAAATGCTCGTGCGTTGCAGCAGCGGCTGATTTGCCGAATGCGGTACTCATGCCTGCCGCACCAAGCCATCCTAAAAATTTTCTTCTGGATATGGTCATATGAAATACCTCAAAAAAAATCGATTCCAATTAAACGTATCGTGTGTAAGCAGATGAATTTGCAGCCATCCATTTCATATGGTGTTCATTTAGATGAAACTTGTAATTCTTTTTTCCGCTCTTTATGGCAAGACGTGCAACTTAAATATTTTGTTACCCCCATTCTTTGGTGACACCCCATACACTGCTGATGGTAGGATGCTTTGATGCCGGGTCGATCCAAATGGTTTTTATCAAAGGGTGCGCCGTGGCAATTCTCGCATTTGGGCGGATTGCCGTCTACCGGCGAATGGTGGTGGCATCCAAGGCATAAGGTGGTTTCACTATAATGAAAATATTGGGCCAATTTACTGTCCTGCATCTTATTGACAATCGCATGATACACTTTACGATGCGGATACTCGACCGGCCCGTAACGATCCATCAGATTTTTGATAACGACCGTTTTCGGAACCTGCACACGGTAGATGGGGCCGAAGGTTTCCTTCCATAACTGAGGCATCAGGCGGGCCATTTTGGCGGCTTTTGACGTTGATAAAACACCGGTCCTCTCAGGCAACGGGACCATGTGACATCTCAGGCACGCAGCGGAGTCTTTCCGACCATCCTTTGCCATAACGGCATGGCATCCGGCACACCTTTTATCCTGCTGTTTGGATTCGTGACACCCAAAGCAACTGCTTTGATGTCCCTGTTTATGAAAGGCGGTTTCAAGGGTAATCACCTTTTTATCCGTTGAACCTGTCAGCGGGTGGCACTTTACGCACGCATCCAGACTTGCGAGGTGGCAGACACGGCAAGTGTCATTGTATTCTTCATGGGCCTTGTGGTCAAAAGGCACCCGCATCATCTGCGGGATGCGGCTTTTTGGATCCCCGGTATTAATCAATACATTATCCGGTTGCCCTCGTTTTAATCTGGGGACATGTGATATTTTTTCGATTTTCGACTGCTCGGTTGCATCATGGCATCCGGCGCACCGAACCGGACCGGCATTCATCTGCATAGCCATAGTCTTTTGGTGACAATCGATGCAGGCATAATGAGAGGCCAGCCGCATGGAAATCACTTTTTCCATTTTATTGCTTTGAGTTCCTTTTTTATGGCAATACCGGCAGGTGCCCTCTTTACCTTTGGCGTAAAAGAGCTTCTGAGTTTTTTCGTTATATTCGTGGTGACATTTTTCACAGTGATCTTTTTGTGCTTTCAAGTGGCGATAATGAAGAGATTTGTCAAAACCCATTTCGACCATGGATGACTTGATCAGGGGTCTTTGCCGGTGGCAATCATCGCATTTGACAGGACCTGCTTTTTCTCCGGCAGCGATCGTTTCAGAATGGCACTTGGTGCAATTGTCACAATAAATTTTCGTTAATTCTTCTGGACCGATATCTTTAAGATGCATGAATTTGGGAGACATGCGTCCGTTTTCAGACATATGGCAGGTCACGCAGTCTTTGTGTTTTTTTTCAAGGGCGTCGGTATGCAGATCATGCAAAAATACTGCTTTGGGCTTTTCGAGTTTTCCAAAGGCGTCCATATTATCAAACGTGATGATATCCGCCCGGTACATGACTGTTTTTTGGGTTTGGTCGGAGGTTTTTGACAAGGCTTGATCATCAAAAGCGCTCATTGTGCAAATAAACGCAATGACAATTGCCACAGTGATTCCGGCCCCTAAAAGTAACGATTTTCCCTTCCACATAGTTATTATCCTTGCCTATTATCGAATATTTTTCTTGTGTTGTTTGCAATCCATCAGGACTTCAGCCCCATTCCAATGAATATTCGAGTTAAGTGGCTCGTGATAAATCACTTCCTTTATCTTCCAAGTTCTTGACGGCGATGATGTCCAGGTGCCAAGTGGCCGTATCATCCAGCGGTACGATAATCGGTCCTGCGAGTTCTCTGAGATCAATGGTCTTCAGGTAATGGTTGCAACGGCCACAGAGATCCACCCGAAGCCCCTTTTCTTTTTCAGCCTGCAGATATACCAACTCTTCCCGATTGTCGTTTTCACAAAACGGGCAGCGAAGGCGCGGGTAAGGCCATGCAGCTTCACACAGCGAGCAGTGAAGCCTTCGCTTCCCTCCCTCTCCGGAAAGATCGGCCAGCCTGGGCATCGAGCCGCAGACCGGGCAGTGGCCGTAGTGCCAGTGACTTAAATTCACCTGCTTGAGAACCACCTGCGCGATACCGGTCAGCGCCGGTCTCAAGGCCAATTTAAGGAGCAATGCCAGGACCGGCGAATCGATGTTTAATGCCTTTGCCGAAGTCTCAATGGCCTGAACATCTGATGCCAGAACGGCCTTTATCACTTCGGGGGCCCCGTTTTCCATTTCCGTTATGGCGTTTAACAGCCCTGTTTCCTGTTGGCGTCCGTCTTCGCGTTTTTTGACCAATTCCACCAGGCGTTTATACAGGGCCGTTATATTTTTCCAGTCAAGGGTCAATTCCCGGGGCGTCAAAAAAGACCGCCCGCGTTTCCACGCTTCGAGCTTATCTGTTGAATCGATTTTCAGATCGGGATTCATTTCGAGCAAATAAATTTCTTCAGGCTCGCCTTCCCGAACGGTTTCGGCCAAAAGATCTCCCACCCATTGAACGACCTCGGCGTAAGCAGGATTGCGCGCACTAAGGGTCTTTACTTTTGAAGCAATGATTTCAAGGCTGTCGGGTATGGATTCCAAAGGTCTCCCTTTCTTTTTAAAAAAAACAACGTCAGGGCAAGATCGGGGGTTCCGGATTTCCCGAACCCCCGATGATTGATTATATTTCCATGGGCTTATACTTGATAAAATCGTCCACAATCAAAAACAGCGCACGAACATCTTTTTCGTCCTCGATGTGGGCCTTGGCGCCGAATTTCTTTTTGGCTACAGCCAGGTGTTCCTTGGCGAGCTTCTTGATATCGGCCTCTTCGCCAAAGTTAAGCGCCCCGGTCGGACAGGATTTGACACAGGCCGGCAACAGCCCGGCAGCAACGCGCTCATGGCACATGTGGCATTTGACCATTTGCTTCTGATCCTTGCTCCAGTTGGGGACACTCCATGGGCATGCCTGTTTGATGACTTTGGAGGCTTTTTCAAGTTCCTTGGTTTTTTCCGTATAAAGAACCGCTCCAAATTCATTCACCACAATGGCGTCTTTCAGGATCTGATCCGCCTTCTTTTTGCACGGCGGCGCCAGACAGTGGCGGCATGCGTCACTGAAGAAATACCAGACCATGGAATTTTTGTTGGATGGATATTCGGCAAAACGCACCAGACGATACGTGTTGCCGTTTAGATCCAGTGGATTCTGATACGTGCCGTACTGTTTGGTTTTATCGGCAGGTAGCTCGTTCCATTGCTTGCAGGCGATTTGACAACCGCGGCAGGCAGTACAACGGGTCGTATCTATAAGAAAAAATTTACCAGCCATGGTTTACGCCCTCCTTTTCCCAAGTTTTTCCACGTTGACCATAAAGGCTTTGGTCTCCGGGATTCTAGTGTTGGGGTCACCGGTGGATGATGTCAGAAGGTTGGCCGAGTCACCGCCGTCCTTCGGATAGACCCATCCGAAACACCAGGGGAGCCCCACTTCATGAACCGTCAGGCCTTGAATGGCCATGGGTCTGAAGCGGCCGGTCACCATGGCTACGGCCTCCACCTTTCCCCGGGCCGAGGAGACTTTACACATGTCCCCGTTCTTGATTCCTCTGAGCTTTGCCAGCTCATGGCTCATCTCGACAAAAAGCTGCGGTTGCGTTTCCAGCAGCCAGGGCTGCCAGCGGGTCAACACACCGGTCTGCCAGTGCTCTGTGACCCTGTAAGTCGTGCCGACAAAGGGGAATCGTGGATCGCAGGAATAATGTTCATCTGCTTCCGTGCCGTAAACCGGTGCCACAGGATTCATGCGCTGGCTGGACATCAAATTTTTGGGTACCGGGCATTCCAGAGGTTCATAGTGCTCGGGGAAAGGCCCGTCCACCCGACCGGGGCCGAAAACCGATCCCACGCCGTCCGGCTTCATGATGAACGGCCGTTTGGTCTTTTCCTTGTTGGACATGGGCGGCCATCCGCCGTCCGGAACATCTCCGATCCATTTACCGTCCTTGTATTCCAGGATGTTCTTGTTGGCCGACCAGGGTTTGCCGTTGAGATCAACCGATGCCCGGTTGTAAAGGATGCGGCGGTTCACCGGCCAGCACCAGGACCATTCCGGATAAAGACCCATTCCGGTGGGATCTTTCTTCTCCCTGCGGGCCGCCATATTCCCTTTTTCAGTATATGATTGGCAATACAGCCAATTGCCGGAACTGGTGGCGCCGTCATCCAAGAGAAAGGCAAAAGACGGGACAAGGGTTCCTTTTTTGAAAGATTTACCCTTAACGGTCGTATCCTGTTCAAAATAGCCGTTGATCAGCTTGGCGATGGCATGGGGGTCATATTTTCCATCCTTAACGTAGTCCCATCTCAAATTTTTGATGGGATCCGTGAATTTGCCGTCGGCTTCATACAACGACCGAACTTTTTCAAACAGCTCCACCATGATGTCACCGTCGCCCTTCGGTCCGCGCGGGGGTTTGGCAGCCGCATAGCGCCACTGCATCCAGCGTCCGGAGTTGGTGATGGACCCTTCTTTTTCCACACTGGTCAAGCAGGGGAGGAAAAAGACCTCGGTTTTGATCTCATCGGGATTCATCCCCGGACCTTTCCAGAACGATGCGGTTTCATTGTCGAAGATGTTGACGTTGACCATCCAGTCCAGCTTGGCCAATGCCTTGCGGGTCTTGTTGGAGTTCGCCCCGGAGCACGCCGGGTTCTGACCCCATGCAAAGAAACCTTTGAAGTTTCCTTTGTACATTTCATCAAAAATATCCAGCCACGAATAGGTCTTGCCGTCGTCGATCTTGGGCATCCAGGAATAACCGAAATCGTTTTCCTTGGTGGCGGTCTCCCCGAACATGGATTTCAAAAAACTGGCCATGTACTTGGGCTTGTTCTGCCACCAGTTGGCGGAAAGCGGGTCGTTTGTTTTGGGGGTATTCTTGGCGTTGTAATCGGCCAGTGTCGTAAGAGACGCCTTGGGGGTTCCCAGATATCCCGGCCAGATATGAAACAGCAGGCAGTGATCCGTGGACCCTTGCACATTGGACTCTCCGCGGAGAGCGTTGACGCCGCCGCCGGGCCGTCCCATGTTGCCGAGCATGAGCTGGATCATGGCCATCATGCGAATGTTTTGAACCCCCACCGTATGCTGGGTCCAGCCCATGGCGTACATAATGGTGCCGGTCTTGTCCACCGCGCCGGTTTTGGCATAGGTTTCATAAATTTTCTTGAGATCCGCTTCCGCCGTTCCGGTAATGGCGGATACGGTTTTGGGTGTGTAGCGGGAATAGTGCTTTTTCATGAGCTGAAAGACACACCTTGGATCTTTGAAAGTTAAATCCCTTTTGGGCACGCCGTTTGCATCTTTTTCAAACGCCCAAAACGATTTGTCGTATTTCTTGGTCTTAGGGTCGTATCCGGAGAAAAGTCCGTCCTTAAACGCGTATTTGGGACCCACGATAAAGCTGGCATTGGTGTAATTGGCCGCATATTCCTTATGAAATTTGTTATTGGACAGGATGTAGTTCATCATGCCGCCGAGAAATGCGATGTCCGTTCCGGACCGCTCAGGAGCGTAAATGTCTGCTTTTGATGAAGTCCGCGTGAATCGAGGGTCAACACTAATGAGGGTGGCGCCTTTATCTTTGGCTTTGCCGACCCATTTCATGGAGATGGGATGGTTTTCCGCTGCATTTGACCCCATAATCAGGATGCAGTCGGAGTTGCGGATGTCTATCCAGTGATTGGTCATTGCACCGCGTCCGAACGACTCTGCCAGAGCCGCAACCGTGGCGCTGTGTCAGATACGGGCCTGATGTTCAATATAAACCAGGCCCATGGCGCGCATGATGCCCTGGAGCAGCCAGCACTCCTCGTTGTCCAGAGCTGCGGAACCCACGTGCGCAATGCCGGTGGTCCGATTGACCACCTGGCCCTTGTCGTTTTTCTCCGTAAAGGTTGCGTCGCGGGTTTCTTTAATTTTTTCTGCAATCTTTTGGATGGCCTCGTCCCATTCGATTTCCTCCCACTCGTCGCTTTCAGGTGCTCGGTAGAGGGGAAATCTTTTACGGTTCCTGTTCACCGTCATCTGGTAGAGACCGGCTCCCTTAGCACACAAGGCCCCTTCATTGATGGGATGATCGGGATCGCCTTCGGTGCTGAGGAGTTTGCCGCTTTTTTTGGTGTGAACAATGATGCCACACCCCACTGCACAATATGGGCAGATGGTGGTGGCCTCTTTGGCTTTGAGGATCTTCAATCCGGCAGCGTACGATTTGACCGGCATTAAGTCAAAGCCCAGGCACATGGCGGCTGCTGCGGCGCCCGCAGTGCCCGACCACTTGAGAAACTCCCGTCGTGTTAGTGCCATACTACCTCCTTTCAAAGAGCGTTTGACCCGAAATCGGTCTGCCTTAAAACGCCGCTATTATGAGGATTAGCGGCAGTCCGAAGTTTCGGTCCTTGGGACCGTGTGCCGTCCGAAGGTTCGGGCTGGTCATAAGACCTTTATAAAACTTTGCCTTTTTCTTAACAAAGCTGCTATTTTAGTGTTTAGTGTCTGATAACCTAACGATTCGGTATTCGTTCATATATTTCAGCTAAAGCACGAAACGCTTCATCGGCTCATTTATGACAAAACCCGCACATTATGGGACCGCTTTTGCGGCCCCATCGGATATAATTTTCATGACACCCGATGCACTTTTTGTGAAACGCCGTCAGCAGCGGAATCGGAATTTCCTTTGTCATCTGTTTTTTGTGGCATCCGGAGCACTTACTTCCTTTGCCGTCATTCCTGTTGGAAAAGATATTAAAATCATGATGGCACACCCTGCATCGAATGGCGGTTTCGTGCAAATAATGATCAAATCTCACGGAATGCTCATGGCGCCTGCCGAATTCTCTGCTTTTGAGATTCATAATTCCTGCATTGGCTTTCGTATCCTGGGACCAAGCCGTTGATGTTGCCAAAAAAACAGCAATAATCAAACTGAAAAAAATATACAGAAATTTCATGCGCATCTCCTCCGATGAACTGATGTACTTCTTGGAAAAATGAGGAAGGGAAAGCGGTTTTGGGGCAGTTACGGGATGCGGTATTTCATCAATGGGAATGGCATCCATTTTCTCCATTCTGCGAAAGTCCTTTTTATGCCGGCATACGAAACGGTTGCATTCTAAGGCATGAATAGCGATGGGGGCGCATCGACTTTGTGTTACAATGTATCATACCACAATGTATTAGTATTTATTTAGCGATTTCAATATATTACGCGATAAAATAAAAATCAAGAATTTTTTCAAGGAAACTATATTTAATGAATATTATTTATTTTGGAGATTTCAAAGGCAGGTTTTAGATTGGAATACAGGCCATAAAACGCTATCAAACAATTATGTCAGACCAAACCCTGTTTTTGCGAACGGAGAACCGGTTCGATCATTTTTTGTTTAACTTTTCCATCGCCTTAACAAGGTCTTCCAATTTAGGGCGAACATTAATATTTTCTACATGGATGTATTGTATGATGCCCGCCTTATCAATGACAAACAAGGCTCTTTCCGAGACACCGTCGGAACGAAGAATACCGTAGCGGGCTGCCACGGCACCATGGGGCCAGAAATCCGAAAGCACTGAAAACCAAAGTTTTCCCATCTGATGGGTCCAGGCATAAAGTGTTGGAATATTGTCCACCGTAATGCCGATCAATACGGCATCGTTTTTATCAAAGAAACCTTTCGCAATATTGTATCCCGGCCACTGGTCCGAGCATACCGGTGTCCATGCCGCCGGAACAAATGATATCACCACATTCTTTTTCCCGGCAAACCGGCTGAGTGTAATTTTTTCGCCGGTTATGGATGGCAGCGTAAAGTCCGGAGCCGGGTCTCCCACCTTAACCTTTAGATGGCTGTCGATGGGCTTTAACATTCCCGGGTTGTAAATATTGTCTTTATACGCTTCAGACAATCCCAATGCAGCACCACAGAAAATCAAGAGAAACATCGCTGACAAAATATTTGCATAGAACGCTCTTTTCATTGCCCTCACCTCTTCACTTTAATCCGGCTCGCTGAAGCAGCATTTTTATGAATCGATCATGATCTCCAAGACGACCCGGGTGGGAATACAGGATCCGGTATGTTCCGTTTTTATTAATCCCAACGGCGATAAAATAAGGTGTCCTGACCTCTCCGATTTTTTTATGAATGGAAAAGTCATCATCGGGAAAGAGAGGGAAAGGGATTTTATAGGTATTTCTGAAATACTCGACTTCAAAAGCAGTATTACCGGCACCGATCCCGATCAGTTTGAATCGCCCTACAAGGCGGCGATCATTTTGGATTTTGTAGTACAATTTGTTTAAAGATGGCGCTTCAGCCTGGCAATACGGACAGTACATGCTGAAAATTTCAACGATGACAACGCTGGCGTTTATTTGCGGAATGGTAAATGTGGCTTCACCAGATAAACCAAGATATTTTTTCTGATCTGAATTTTGGGGAACGGACAGCACAATGTCCGGAAGGAAACCCCCTTCCGAAGGTGGTCCTGTCACAGCAGAAGCCGTATATGAGAACCCAGCTATGAAAGATAGAACCAAAAGATGTCTGACTATCTTGGATGTCATAGCATTCCTCATGTTAAGGATTTTCGATGACAAGATTAATAGCATATAGAACAATTGGCTTTTAACGTCAAGAGAAACGGCAATTTTTTTGGTCGGTTATTAAACATCTCTTCAATACTCAAGACATGATTGTAATTTAAGGCCCGCATTCGTTGTTATAAGTATTATCATGCATTCTATATAAATATCTTGACAAATATATATCTTAAAGATACTAATACTGCCAGATTGTTGATGGGGGGCAAACATGGATGTGTATCGTAATGTTTTGAATGACCTCATCACATTCGATTTCCTCCCACTCGTCGCTTTCAGGTGCAAGGTAGAGGGCGGATATTTTCATGATTTGCCCCTTTTTTTTGGATTGTTGTTATGTCAAATAAGACATAACAACAGATGAGAAATTATCTTGAGACCTTTGAAAAATGCTCATTTTTGCCTGCCCAGTTAAATCTGCTTTTTTATTTAACCGGGGTTCAAGTTCAAGGAACGCGAAAATTTTAACCGCAGGAATACATTGAGTATTTTGAGGATTACAATTTGAGTGTGACCCCAGAGAAATAGGCTTCGCCCCGGTTAAATATTAAATGCAGATTTAACTGGGCAGGCATTTCACGGGGCAGGCGCAGAAACTTGTCCGCCTTCGGCGGATTGGGCAAAAAGGGGCGTTTTTCAAAGGTCTCATCTTACTCTCATGACAGGAACTGCCGTTTAGCTTGCTCCTATATCTTACGGCTCAGGCAGTGTTGAAAGCTTTCAAAAATTGAATTCATGGCGACTTCAGCTTCCAGTCATTCTCCTCAACGCTGCGTAAATAGCAAATCGGTTTGTTTTCATGGCGATTTGCATTTTGAACGAAGTTCGATCCTTGTTTTAAATAAGGCACTCGACAACCTGCATGTACCCCTCGAGGTCAATGAACAGACCATCGAAAACTATCTAAAGAGTTTGGAGACCTGCGTGGCGACTGATCGGCCGGTATACTGGCTGGCGATGTCGAGGTTGCTTGAACTGTCGTTGATTTGCGCCGGACATTATGCCGATAACTGTGAATTTTCTGCGGCGGGTGACCTGCTTGTAAATCCCAGAAAAATCTTAATCCATCGAAAAGGGTATCCCTATCCATTGGTCAAACATCGCCACGGCCGCCTTACAGACCAATTGAACAATAAAGGAGTGTGCAGGGAACGTATGCTCTTGTATCTTAAAAGTGACGTCAGAGTCGAAGTCACCAGACCTGCGGTTTTACCTTATCTACTGGAACAAATAGAACAATCGGGTTTCATCGCGTCGTGGTATCTTCACGATATAAAGGAACGTATGAAAAAAATTGCCGACACCATCGGCTTTTTATCCGCCTGGTCCTTATCGGGATTCGAAGATCTTTATCATCGCCTGCAAAAGATATCATCGGATACGCGTCGTTTCGTTTCGGACCAGCTATGTAATTTCAACACATGTTATTTCGTTCGACTTGGCCGGGAAATTCCGAGAATCATCGGAAACCATGAAAGACACAGCGAGTTTTTCACAAACTAGAAGTGGTTTCAAAACCTTCAATCGGGCTTAAGGTCCCCCGCTAAAAGCCAGCGGGATAAAAAGGCAAACTGTGAAGGCCAACCGGCCCGATTAAAAAAAATCGGGACAAGCATCCATATCGAGACTATTTCGAGGGTTGACCGTCTCAGTCCCACACAGAGACTTGTCCGCCTTTGGCGGATTGAGACCGAGGGAGGTTTTGAAACCACTTCTAAAGCCGTTCGAGACCCTATCTTATCACAACCTAAGTACCATTATTTATAATTCTTGAAGCACAAGGCGTTGGCATACGCCAATGATTGGAGCCGAAAAGGGGTTTTCATGAAGATTCGAGCCATATCTATTTTTATCTTTGCGCTGGTATGGTGCCAAATGATGCCGTGTATGGTGACGCGTGCGGAAGCCGGAACCAGTGCTCTCGAGCAATTGATTGACATTTTCGAAAAACGAGGTGCCATAAGCACACAGGAAGCAAATTCCGTAAGACAGGCTATTTCAGAGGAAAAAAACGAACTTTTGAAAGTCAAACAGGAGCTGGAAGCAAAAGAGAAGCATTTGCTCGAACGCGAACGCATTCTTAAAGAAAGGGAAACGGCTATCGGGGTTAAGGAAGCCCCTTCCGCGGAAGAAGGCAGGATCAGCGAGACCGGACCGAAGTCCGCCGAACAAACGACCCCAAAAGAGATGGTCGAAGGCAATCGGCAAACTCCGGCGCCCATACCGCTTCAAGCCCGTTACAAAGACGGCTTTTGTCTGTCTGCACCGGATGAAAAGATGGCTTCGCTTTGCATCGGCGGGTTGTTGCAGGCGGATTATCGCTATTACAAATATGATAACGAAGATCCCGACAAGAACGGATTTGACCTGCGCCGCGTGAGAATGCTCCTTAAAGGATCCATGCTGCGCCATTTTGATTATAAATTCGAATACGAATTCGAAGGCGCCGGAAGTCGGCGTCTCCTCGATGCTTATGTCGATGCAAATTTTTTTAAAGGCGCTACTTTTCGCGTGGGACAGTTTAAAACACCCTTCAGCTTCGAGTGGCTTACCAAGGACAAGAATTTGGTCTTTGCAGAAAGGTCCATGGGTTATTATCTGACACCGGGAAGAGATGTGGGTGTGATGGCCCATGCTTCTCTGTGGCAGGACGCGGTAAACTACGGCATTGGGCTGTTTAACGGCGATGGCGTGGATGATTCGACAACAGGAGATGAAGATTCTCCCGAGTGGGTGGGGCGGCTGGTTGTTTCACCCTTTAAAAACCTGAAAATACCGGTATTGGAACATTTGCAAGTGGGAGGATCATTTGCCTACGGAAAGATCGATCGCACCAACGTGAATGTCGCGGTGAAAACAACAGGTCTCACCACGTTTTTTGATGTGGCCTCGTCCGCCAAGTTCAACATCATCAGAGACGCCGATACCCGGACCCGCTACGGTGCCGAGTTAGCATGGGCATACGGGCCGCTGCTTTTAAGCAGTGAATATTTCCAGCTCGATTTCAAGGATATAACGACAAGCGCAGATCAGTTTGACGTCAAGCTCGATGACTACTACGTTTCCCTTTTATGGATGATTACCGGTGAACATCCGGTCATTTCAAAGGGCATTCTGCAGCCCATCGTACCCAAAAAAAACATCTGGAACGGCGGATGGGGAGGGATCGGCCTGGCCATGCGATATGATGTGTTCGATGCCGGCGATTCGGCTTACGACAATCTTATCATTGCGGGGAATTCGGTCGCGGAAGCCAAAGCCTATTCGGTTGCTTTAAACTGGTATCTGGACCCTTATGCAAAATTCATTGTAGATTATACCAGGACCCGGTTTGATCAACCCTTGCTGATCTCCCGCGATCCGATCAACGGGACGGCAATTTACAGCGAACAGGAAGATGTCGTCACAACACGTTTTCAATTTGGATTTTAGGAGGGGGGGATTATGAAGAAACAAACGATGCTGATGGGGGTTCTCTTTTTCATCATGGTGATCGCATCGCCGGGCTTTGCCGCCTACCACCATGAAGGAGAGAATGATTCGGACAAATTTATTTCAGTCTACCCGGACAAAGCCGGTACAAAGCTGGACCACTGCGCACTCTGCCACAGCGGCGGCCAGTACACCAACAAAAAAGGCAAGCTGGTCAGTTTAGGCAGTTGTCAATGGTGTCACTATACTTACGGGTATGACGCCGGCGGCAACATATTGGACACCATGAACGCTTACGGCAAGGCCTACCATGATAACGGGAGGAATACTGCTGCGATAAGGGCCATCGAAAACATCGACTCGGACGGAGACGGCTACACGAATATTGAAGAGATAGATGCCGCCAGATATCCCGGCAACAGCGCCGATGATCCCGGCAAGATTACCGCGCCGTTTCGTATTTACACAAAGGCACAACTCAAGGCTTTGGGAACTCATACACAATTTATGCTGATGAACACCTCCCGGTCCGGCGATTTTTATGCCGAGTATACGGGGGTTCCCATGGAAGATCTATTGAACAATGCCGGTATCCTCCCGACAGCGACCGGCATTCTCGTCTACGCCCCGGATGGCTGGTCCCAGTATCATCCATTGGAGATAGATCCCGACCCTGAGTTGTACCATGTGAATGGCACCTATCCCGACTCGGTCTATTACTACAACGCCGAGGCCGACACGGCGCTTAACCCTTCGATTGGATGGTGTGATTACAGCGCCCCCTCATGCCAGGGCCGAAAACCCATGGATCCCATTGTAAACAGCAATGGACTCAAAATGATTCTGGCCTATGCCCGTGAGGGGCAAAACATGGATCCCGGGATATTGAATCTGGACAACAAACTGGATGGAGAGGGCCCCTTCAGGGTTGTCCCGCCTCAGAAAAATCCCAATGCGCCCGATCAATCCAGCACCGCCGGGGATCAAAATGTCATCTGGCACTATGACTTCGACTGGGATCACAATGCAGGGGCGTCATCCCGGACCGTCACCATCATCAAAGTTGAGCCGCTGCCCGAAGGGACAACGGATATCGATGTGCTGGAGGCCGGATGGGCCTTTGTCGATCAAGAAAAAGTAATCATTTACGGCGCACTGGACGGTACAGATTCCAACGGAAACGGGGTTCTGGACAGTGAAGAAGCGGATGGTACAAAAGACTTCGACCAGGACGGCACCCCTGATTACATGGAAACCGATTGTGCGAGGGTTTGCCAGGCAAATGGCGGTGAAAAGGTCTTTATGCATACATCGGCAGGTGCTTTTGCAAACGCGCAATCATTGAATGCGGATGATCCCGCAATTCCCCAGAACGGCAAACCCGACATGGATTTTCCTTACGCAACGGTAAAGTTTGACATTACCGGACTCGCTCCGGGACAAACCGTTAACGTGACCATGGTGTTTCCAGGTGATATACCCGTGACGGCGCGATATTATAAGATCGATCCCGCCAATGGGTGGCATGAAATGTCTTTTGGAGACAATGATGGGGACAACACCATCACGTTAACCCTCACGGACGGTGATCCCATGACCGATGCGGACGGGCAGCAGGATGGGACCATATCGGACCCCGGAGCCATCGCACTCTCCTCGCAGCCCCTGTCATCATCGACGGACTCCGGAGGCGGTGGCGGATGCTTTATTGCCACAGCAGCTTATGGTTCCAAAATGGAGCCACATGTCAAATTACTGCGGGATTTTCGTGATCAATTCCTTCTCGACAACGCATTGGGCAAATATTTTGTACGAAATTACTACCGATATTCATTGCCCACAGCTGATTTCATTGCAAAACATGGTAGTATTCGGGCAATTGTGCGGCTAAGTTTATTGCCCCTTGTGGGAATGAGCTGGGTTGCCCTGAAGATGGGTCTTTTCGTTGCGACAGGGCTTATTCTCTTTTTCAGCTTTGGGATGATCGAACTTATTCGTTTATGGCGGAAAAGAGAAAAAGATTAAACCGTATTCGATTACCGGATACCAAAGGCAGAGTCATATCGGCTCTGCCTTTTTATTTTGATGGCTATGCTTATTAAGTCCTATTTTTAAAAAAGTGTCGGTTTTTCCCTTATGTTTAAAATTTGACGGCCAATATTTTATCGATATATTAGTGTAATACCAAACAAGCCCTGGAAAGTGATACCCCATCGGCATATATTGCCTGCCCGTAAACTTATCCAATTTATCCTTTAAACGACACAACCAGTTAATATTCATAGTAATTTTGGTTTTTATTTAATGTGGCATTCTTTTTGCATTCGTTCATCGACAGATTCATTTCAACTACGGTTTAAATGCTATCACAAATCAATCAGTTAAAAAAATAACCCAAAAAGGGCAAGATTATTATAGCGCCTATATTTAAAAATAAGATCGGCTTCATCACTTTCATTTTGGTTTTCTTTACGATATTTGTCTCGCATGTATCCGCCGCACGATACAGCTTTACGTATACGTTTGAAGCCCCTGAAGTCATAACCCTTTCCAATGGCCGGCAGATACTTAAGATGAAGGGCACCCGGCAAAAAGACGACAGTGTCGGCCATCCCATACTTCCGGTGAAAACATCGAAAATTTTCATTCCCCCGGACGAAACCGTCGTGTCAACAAACGTACAATATGGTAAATTAAACACCATCGAAGGATCCTACAACATCCAATATGTAACCGCACCGCAGCCCACTTCGGTTGAAGATGCCGTTGGCGTCGTAAAACCGGCTTCCGAAATTTATGAAAAAAACGAACTGTATCCTTCTCATATTTATACGCTCAGAAAACCGCAGTTTTTAAATGGCGTAAAAGTCGTATTGATCGACCTGGTGCCGGTTCTTTACAATCCGGTCGAGGGCCAATTGAAATACTATAATGAACTGGCTGTCACCATCACAACGGAAAAAGAAACCCAACCGGACCGGGTCATGCCTTTTCGAAATTCCAGTGTAGACAGAGAAAAAATCTTAAATATCATCGACAACCCGGATGATTTTATAACGTTTTACAAAGGGATCGATAACGGCATCTTAACCGCTGCCGAAAAACCTTCTGCGGCCGCATCCACACGTCAATATGTGGTGATTACCACCGCCGATCTAAAACCGGCATTTGAAACGCTTACCGATTACAGAGCGTCGTCCGAAGGCGGCGGCTACACGACCTATATAGAGAATATCGACGATATTGCCGCCACGTATTCCGGTACTGATCTTGCCGAAAAAATGCGGAATTTTATAAAGGATATGTACACGAATTACGGCACGCAATATGTGGTGTTAGGCGGCGATTGCGATGGTCCTCCGGCATACCAGGTCATCCCCACAAGGGGTGTCTATGCGCATGTCGGCGATTATATTGACGCCAATATACCGAGTGATCTGTATTTCGGCTGTTTGGACGGCTCATGGAATTCGGATGGAGACCAATATTGGGGCGAAGCAAATGACGGTATCAACGGCGGTGATATTGACTGGTTTTCGGAGGTGTATATCGGCAGAATACCGGCAGACAATTATACGGAAGCCATGAATCAGATCGACAAAATTATTGCTTTCGAAACCCACAGCATTCCGCCTAAAATGCTTCTCACCGGCGAACAATTGGATGCCTCGACCTGGGGAGGAGACAGAATGGACTGGGTATCCTCTTTTACGGGGTCGATACCCAAGACGACGCTGTATGACCGGGACTCGGAAAATAATGACTGGTCGAAATCAGAGTTGTTGACCTATATCAATTCAAATGAATATTCCTTTATCAGCTATTCGGGGCATTCATGCATTTGTTCCGATATGAAGTTAGATACAGATGATATTGATAGAATGAAGAACAGCGCCTATTTTTTCGTTTACTCCCAGGGGTGCTACATGGGATCACTGGATAGCCTCGAGCCGGACAACCACTATACCTACGCCGATTGCATCGGTGAAGCCATGACGAACGATTTTAGTGACAGAGGCGCTTTTGCATACATCGGCAGTTCCCGGTATAGCTGGTATTATCCGGGAAGTTATGTTAAAGGCGGCACCACCCTTGCCCAAAAAGAATTTGTGGAAGCAATTTTTTCAAATCATATTACAAAAATAGGTGAAGCAAATCAAAAATCCAAAACCGACCTTCCCCTTGACAATCAGGTATACCGTTGGATTGCCTTTGAAACCAATCTGATCGGGGATCCGGCTACGGATTTGAGTGCGCTGGCCTTATTTGGAAGCGATTATTCGAATAATGAGAATTCAACCGCCGGAAGCCCTGTTAATGGCACGCCGGCGAGTACCGGCGGCGGTGGCGGCGGCTGCTTTATCGCGACGGCAGCTTACGGTTCTCTGCTGGAGCCCCATGTCAAAATATTGCGGCATTTTCGCGACCGTTTTCTCATCACCAATACAGCCGGCACCTATTTTGTAAAATTATATTACAAATACTCACCACCGCTTGCCGATTTCATTTCAAAACATGACAACTTGAGGATGTTAGTTCGTACGGCCTTATTCCCTCTGGTAGGGTTTAGCTGGGTCGCTTTGACGTTCGGTATTTTCCCGGCTATCTCATTAATGCTTCTATTCGGAATCGGATTAACAGTCCTTATAAAAGTAAAAAGAAATTATTAGTCTGTTAATCACGGCCATCTACTCTAAAGCGTTTGAAGTTCAGAAAATCAACATCAACCATATCCTTTCTACCCTATTTATCCCTCTGACCCGATCTATTCGATGAAATAGTTGGTGCCTTTTTTAAATACAGAGGTCTGTAAATCTTTATCATCGGCACATGTTTAAGTGAAATCATTCGATTTTATTCTCTTATGTCAGGTTCTGTTGAGGGTGTGATCTGTGTCAGTGATCAAAGGATCAACTTCTTGCCATAAACATTTCATCATGGCAGGGCCATTTTTTTTGTTCAAGAGACTTGACGGATGCGATGCGGAGTATTATTAGTTAGAAGGCTAAACATTAGGAAGCTAATGATAATGACGGATTCACAACAAAACCTGCACGAGCTGACGCTGGGACACTTACTGGCAAATGTCAGCCGGCTCGTAGGCGCACGCATGCGGATGAAGCTGCAAGAATTCGGTTTGTACCATGCCCAGGGAATGATCCTTTTTCATCTTTGGCGGGAAGACGGTATGGCCCAAAACGTTCTTGCCCAGTCCCTGAAAATCACGCCGCCCACAGCAACCAACACGCTGCAGCGCATGGAGCGCAACGGCTGGATTCGGCGGCGCCGGGACGAAACCGACCAACGGATTATGCGGGTCTACCTTACCAAAAAAGCAAGAACATTACGCCAAGAGGCACGCGACACGTTTCGGGAGTTGGATCGGGAACTGACGGCGGTACTGAGCGAAAATGAACTCAACATTCTTATGGCGTCGCTTTTAAAGGTCCACTATCATCTGTCACAGGAGATCCAGGTGCCCGACCAATTCGGCTCCGGGCGGCCGAACCCATGTGATGACGGAAAGGTGAACCCGTGAGATCCCTGCTTCGCCTGTATCGATTTCTGCGGCCGTACCGTCTGCAGTCCATTGTCGCCCTGCTGCTGCTTTTTTTCATGGTCGCGGCTGACCTCGTCATTCCCCGCCTGACACAGCGGGTCATCGACCAGGGGATCGTTGCAAATAACCTTCACGTCGTTATCACCACAGCCCTTTACATGGTGGGCGCTTCGATCCTCTCCATGGTCCTCGCCCTAGTCAACAACTCCCTTTCGGTGAACGCTGCCATGGGGTTTGGCGCCAACCTGCGCAGCGCGCTGATGCGAAGGGTGCAGTCTTTTTCTTTTGGAAACCTCGACCACCTCCAGACCGGCAAGCTCATCGTTCGTTCGACCAGTGACGTCAGTGCGGTGCAGATGATCGTGATTCTGTCGCTGCGCATCCTGACCCGGGCGCCCATCTGGGCCGCAGGGGCAATTGTGCTTCTTTTTTTTACCAGCCCGCGCCTGGCACTGATAGTGGCGGTGCTGGTGCCCCTGATCAGCGTGTTGGTGTGGCTTTTTGCCCGCAAAGCCCACAGCATGTATTTATTGATGCAGCAGCGGCTCGACCGGCTCAATACCGTCCTGCAGGAAAACCTTGCCGGAATAAGGGTGGTCAAGGCCTTCGTCCGCAGCGTCCACGAAATCACCAGATTCGACGACGTCAACGAAGCCCTCATGGACCGGACCATTCGGGTCTCCCAACTCATAGCGGTTTTCATGCCGCTTATGCTGTTGATCCTCAATATGGCCATCGTCGGCGCCGTGTGGTTCGGCGGCACAATCGCATTGGCCGGCGGGATGTCCGTCGGACACCTGGTGGCGGCCATCAACTATCTCACCTTTGCCCTTTTTCCGATCCTGTTAATGGGCGCAATGCTCGGTCCGCTTTCTGCTGCCGATGCATCGGCCGTCCGAATCCTGGAGATCCTGGACGCCGAGCCGCTGGTGCGGCCGCCTTCCCGTCCGGTAAAATTTTCCCATCCCCAAGGACGGATCGTTTTTGAAAGGGTCTGCTTTGGTTACAACGGAAATGGCGCCGAACCGGTGTTGCGTGATGTTTCTTTTACTGCCGAACCCGGAGAGACGGTGGCGATTCTGGGCGCAACAGGGGTCGGAAAATCGACCCTGATTCACCTCATTCCCCGCTTTTATGATGTGACCGAAGGCCGGATCACCTTCGACGGCATAGACCTGCGCGACCTGGAACTTCGCTGGCTGCGAAGCACAGTCGGCATTGTGCTCCAGGAGGCAGTCCTGTTCAGCGGAACAGTACGCGACAACATCCGTTACGGCCGTATGGCCGCCACGGAGGAAGAGGTCCGAGCTGCGGCTCGCGCGGCCCAAGCCGAGGCATTCATCTCCGAACTTCCCGAAGGATACGATACGGTCATCGGACAGCGGGGGGTGACCCTGTCCGGCGGACAGCGCCAGAGGATCGCCATTGCCCGGGCCCTGCTGGTTAAACCCAAGGTGCTGATCCTGGACGATTCGACCAGCGCCCTGGATATCGAGACGGAAATTCGGCTCCAGGACGCCCTGGACCAATTGATCAGCATTTCGCAAAATGCCACGACCCGCTTCGTCGTGGCACAGCGGATCAGTACCGTGCTTTTGGCCGACAAGATTCTGCTGCTCGATCAGGGCAGGATTGCCGCGATAGGAACCCATGAACAGCTGCTGGCCGCCAATAGCATGTATCGCGACATTTACCGATCTCAATTGGGTGAGCCGCCGGTGGAAAAGGCAGAACCCTAAATGAGCGTAAACAAAAGCGATGGAGATTATAATATATTAATTTCAATATGAATTCTGCAATTTTATATCGATTTTGTTTACCCGAAGGTAACGCCGAGGATACCCCATCTCCTTCGTTGCCGAGGGTTCGCGGTAGGCAACTACAGCTTCACCCTCGGACGCCTTGGATCGGGGGCATCCTCGGCTTTCGCTCAGTTACGGCAGAAATATAATGACGGATAAACCGACCCAACCTTCCGCGCCGGTGCGCATTACAGGCT